>DAISIS010000204.1:0-9217 GCA_036821925.1 Pirellulaceae bacterium | reverse complement strand
CTATCGCATCGACTCGTCCCGGTTGGGGGACGTGTTCGACTTCTTCACGCAGTGATACCGGTCGCGGCCGGATACGGCCTCGATCGACTGCCGGTGCGCTGGTGGCCTTCCCGCTCGGCCGTCGTACGTCGCGCTCGCTGACCCAGGGCTGCGCTGGGTGGCTGCGCCCCCGAACTTGCCCGGGGCTATTGTCGGTCGCCCGCTACGCGGGCTGCCACGATTCACGCGTATGCGCAGCAACGAGGGGGCCACCAGGCGGCTGTTGCTCATGGCCACGCGATGGGCATACCGTACCGGACCGCATCAGAGCGCAAGGTCCCGGTGGCGCGGCGGCTGTGGCGTGGCGGCTTCCTGGCCACTCACGGACAGATCTCCGTCGCATCTGCCGCAGCGTCTGGCCGGTGCTGGTACCGGCAGAAACGCGGGGCCGGCTTGAGCGTGCCGGCCAGGTAGTGTTCCACGGCCACGCGCGGCGACAACTCCCCGACGATCACCAGCGGATTGATGCCATGGCGGACGAGTTCTGCCGCCGCACGCCAGCCCATACCGCGGCAGAGCACGACCTGACAATCGTTGAGCACGCCCGCCTGCTCGCCCCGGCGGGGCAGCAGGCGGCGGAGGGTAAGTTCCGCGTCACAATGCGCGGCGCGCTGCGCTTCTGCAGCCCCGGGGCGGGATTCCTCGGCCAGAATCTCCCCCCGCCGGACTTCAAAGACCGCAAAGCGGTGCGCGCGTCCAAAATGCTCGGAGATCGAGACGCCATCGTCCGATGCCACCGCGATCTTGATCCGCATGGCTCGGGACTCCCCTCACACGTCACAGATCCGCACGCACTTCTCGAGCGACACCAGGGGATCCTCCGCCGTGGGCACAAACTCCTGCCCGACAAACCCCTGGTAGCCCGTCGCCACAATCGCTCGCATCACCGCCGGGTAGTTGATCTCCTGCGTCTCGTCAATCTCGTTGCGGCCGGGATTGCCCCCGGTGTGGTAATGCCCGATGTACTCGGCGCTATCGCGAATGGTGCGGATCAGGTCACCCTCCATGATCTGCATGTGGTAGATGTCGTACAACAGCTTGAACCGCTCCGAGCCCACCTCCTTGCACAGCGCGACACCCCAGCTGGTGTGATCGCACATGTAATCCGCATGGTCGACTTTGCTGTTGAGCAATTCCATGACCAGATTGACCTTGTGCTTCTCGAACAGGCCCATCACGCGTTTCAAGCCGATCGCGCAGTTCTTGAGCCCCTCCTCGTCATCCATCCCCTGGCGGTTGCCCGACATGCAGATGATATTGGGCATGCCCGCCTCGGCCGCCAGCGGCGCCAGTTTCTCCAGGTCCGTCACCAGCTGGTCGTGGTATTCCAGCCGGTTGAAGCCCTTGTCGATTCCCAGTCCGGTGCTGGTCATGGCACAGGTCAGGCCGTACTTCTGGAGCGTGGGCCAGTCCTTGTATCCCACCAGTTCGACCGACTTGACGCCAAGCTGCTGGCAGAACCGGCAGAGATCGTCCAGCGGAATCTTGCCGTAGCACCAGCGTGAGACCGAGTGGTTGATGTTACCTTTGAGCGGCTCGCCGGCAGGACGGGCGCCGCGCGCCTTGCGTCCCAGCGAAACGGACAGCGCGGCGACTCCACCCGCGATTCCCAGCACCGCGCCGCGACGTGTGATCTTCGAACCCATGGTGTCACTCCTCCCAATCTGCGGTCTCAGCCCCGTCAAGTATGACCTGTCCACGGCCACTATTCTAGCTGCGCCACGAACTGCTGCACAACGTCGGCGGGAAGTGCATAGGAGGTCACGCGCACCGCCCGCGCGATGTTGATGCCGACCACCCGGCCGTCGCCGTCCACCAGCGGCCCGCCACACTGCTCCGGAGTGATGGGAGTGTCGTGCGGCAACACCTGCGGAAACCCCTCGCGGCGCTCGCTGAATCGCCCGCCGCCCCACTGGTCCTCCTCGCGCTGCGGTCTTCCCAGGACGGCTTTCTTGGTCAGCTGTTGATCGCCACGTTCGATCACGATCGAGATACTGTCGCCCGGAGCTCGACTGCCGACCGTCTGGACGATCTCGTCGGCCGAGCGCATCGCCTGCCCATCGATGCTCTGGATCGCGTCCCCGACCTGGAGCCCGGCTCGCGACGCCGCCGTGCGGGCAAACACCTCCGTAATCGCGACCCCCGCCTCCGCCTCGCCCAGACTGATCCCCAGCCAGGCGCGGCGATGGCCATAGCGTTCCGATCTCGGCACCGCCCGCGGCTCGGCGCTCACCACGCCGATGGCCGCCGCCTCTCCGTCGGGCGCCACGGCTGCCACCAGCGTGCCGGTCACCACCGGATCGGTGCGCCAGGTGACCGCCGTCAATGTGCCCGCATCCACCTTCAACAAGGCCAGATCATGCTCCAAGCTCGCCCTGACCAGCGTCGCCGGCCACGCCGCACCACCCGCGACCCGGCACGAGATCTCACCGGAGAGCAGACTCGCCTTGGTCACCACGTAGCCCCGCGGATCCACCACGGTACCCCAGGCCACCAGCTGGCCGTCCGCCAGCACCTCCAGCGTAGCGGTCGTCACAGCCATCGCCGCGCGGCAGGCAGCCCTCACGCGTGCGTCGTTCTTGCGGTACTGCTGGTCACGCCGCCACCAGTTCTGAAAACGCCCCACCCAGTCTTCCCGCGCCCCGAGCTTCGCCTTGAGTGTGAGCTGGTCGTCGCCGCGACGCACCTCAATCTCCACCTCGTCACCCGGCCTGCGGCGCTCAATCAACGGCGGCAACTGGTCATACTGCGACAGCGTCGTGCCATCGAACTTCAGCAGCAGGTCGCCCACCTGCAGCCCCGCCTGCGCGGCGCCGCTCCCATCGTAGATCCACCCGATACGCGGCTCGCTCGAGTCCTCGACCCGATCCACCCCCAGATACGCCAGCGACCACGGCGTGCTGGCGAAGTCCTCCCCCTTGACCAGTCGTTCCCAGTTGGCCCGGTAGCAGTCGATGGCCACATGAATGTTGGTCGTGAGCCGGTCGTCGCAGCGGCTGCTGATGCCAATCAGATTCCCCTCCAGATCCAACAACGGTCCTCCCGAATCGCCCCCCATGATCGTGCAGTCCGTGATGATTGCGTGCGGCTGAGACTGCAGCACGCGCCCGATCCGCAACGCCGGCGGCTTGCCCCGCTCGAAACGGACTGGATACCCGACCGCGAGGCACCACGTGCCGCGCTGCAGGTCAGCCGACCTGCCCATCGGCACAAACGGAAACGGCCCGTCCCCGTCGATCTTGATCAGGCCGGCATCCACTTCGCCGCGATCGTTCCCCAGCGTCCGGCCGCGGACCGCCGTGCCGTCGGGAAACGTGATCGTGACGCGACGCCCCGACCGCACGCCCACGTGTGCCACCGTCAGCACGTAGCCGTCAGCGCTCACCACCACACCACTCCCACCCGAAACCGACACCACGGCCGGCATCGCGCGGCGGTAGATCTCCTGTGCCTTGGATTCGACAGCCCGCAGGTCCAAGGCCACGTCGGTGGCGGGATTCGGTTGAGCCGCCGCCGGGGGCGACTCCACGGCCGCGCGACCCGCAGCGGTACTCACGGTCAATACGCACGCCAGCACACCGCCCAGCAGCAACGCGCTGTGTCTGTGCCGGCGGGTCCGGCGGCGGCGCCCATCGTGTGCTCGGGCATCAAAGGTCATCGTCGACTCCTCGGTAGATGGGAACCAGCGGGGGCAGACGGTGGGCGACAGGCTTACGGCGACCGGCAATAGAATGGAATGCCGCGGCCGACCGCTCGCCCCATTCCCGCATGTACATGTAAGAATACTCAGTCCGGCCGGATGCGGACAACGGTCTGAGAGTGTCCGCAATCCTGGCCCCCTGGCCGCACGAGGGTCCGCCGTGGCTGGACATTTGGTCAGCGTTCCGGATGCCTACTCGAGCGGCGGCGGTCCGACCGCTTCGCCGGCCAGTTGCCGCGCGCGGGCTTCCTCCCGATAGCTGCCGTAGAACGGGGCGTTCGCATCGAGCCAGATATACAGCCGCCGCAGGTCTTCGTCGGGCAGATCCAGCGTTCGATGGCGCTGGTCGGCAAGCGTCGCCACCAGCGGGCTCTCGTCGGCGCCCCCGTGTCCGGGTCGCGTCACAATCTGCGCGATGCTCGCACCACCCCACTCATACCAGCGGACGAACGGCCGGAGCGCCGTGTAGGAACGGGTGAACTCCCCCTCCACTTCCCCGGTCAGCGCTGGCGCGGCGGAGTCGGCGGAATCGCGGCCGTCGTGACAGCGCACGCAGTGGCGGTCGAGTACTCCCTGCACCAGGCGGGGGTAGCTCAGCGGACGCGTCCCATCGGGTGCCGGTTGGATCTGCGATGGCGGACGTTCCAGCGCGCGCAAGGGGCGTGTAGGGGGCGCGCTGCCGGGCGTCTCGTGGCAACCGACGCAGCCGCGCCGTTCACCCGGCCGCAGGTAGGTCACGCTGCGCATGCTCTGCACCGCCCGCCCCTGGGCGTCCACCGCCTGAAAGTACAGCGGTTTATTGGCCGGCGCGCGGAAATACGCCGACCCGTCGGACTCCACCGGCACGGTGCCCAGCAGCATGCGGGCCGACTCCGCGTTCGCGACGCCAATGCGCGGCCGGTTCGCCACGTGCGTCGTTTCTTTTGGCAGCACCTGAAACACGCGCAGTTCGTGGACCGGCCGGTCGGCGGGCAGCGGCAGGTGGCTCCAGCGCACATCCGCCAGCACGAACTCCCCCTCCGCCTCACTGCCCGTGCCACTCTGCGACGCGATCACCGGCGGGGCCGGCCGGGGAGCTAACACAATCGGTCCCACGCTGCAGATGCCGCGCTCGCGGAACAACAGCTCGAGATTCCCGAAACGATCGTAGTAGTAGATGCCCGTCTCCGTATCCTGCCGCACATTCGAGCCCATGCCGGGCAACGGATCGAAGCTGAACCCGACCAGGTAATGGTCCTCTGACAGCGGCCACGGTCCTTCAAAGTAGCTGTCGGGCCAGCCCTCGGACGTCTCCGGAAAACACACTTCCGGCGTCAGCCGCTCGAGCGATTCAAATCGATCCTCGCCCGTCTCGGCGTCGAGCCGCGCGCGGGCGGGGTCAAACAGCACCAGCGAACCGCCCACGTTGGCATGGTGTGCACCGGCGACAAACACGATCTTGCCGGAGTCCGGGACGGCCCGGGGCTGGAAACAGGTGCTGATGTTCTGCGTATAGTTCCCGAACAGGATCGCCGGATTCGTACCGTCCGGATTGCTGACCCACAGCCCGTGATAGTGCGCCGCGGAGCGGTCGACGTAGTCCCACCGGCAGTACACGATGCGGCCATCGTTCAGCAGGGCGGGGTGCCATTCGTTCGTCTCGTGCCACGAGAGAGTCTGGATGTCGCCGCCGGCCGGATCGAGTCGGTGCAGCGTGTGCGTCGGGACCGGCTCGAACGGATTGTCACACCGGACAAATCCGCCCCGCCGCGACGACATGAAGATCAGCTGGCCGTCGGGGAGCGGACACGGATCGAAATCATCTTCGCCGCCGAAGGTCAACTGCCGCAGGCTTTCACCCCGCGTGTCGACGGCAAACAGATGGAACGCGGCGCGGTCGGGCGAGAAGTAGTTCAGCGCTGGCGCCACGCGATCCGCGGGGGGGAGCGTCGTCCAGTCGATCCCCAGTTCGTGCGGGCGCGGCACGTCGCGCACCTCCGAATAGGCGAAGTACACCGTCTCGCCATCGTACGACAGCGCCGGCGTCGCATACGCGCCGCGCGGCAGGCGGCCCTGCACCAGATCGCGGCGGGCAAACGAATAGCCCGGGCGATCCAGCACATACACCCCGCCACCGGCAAGATCCGCATAGTTGTAGTAGTACCCGATGTACTCGTGCAGCATCTGGCAGATGAACCGCTTTCGCTGCAGGAAGACCACCGGCCGGTTCGCCCACAGCGGGTTTTGCAGCGTCAGTTCGCGCACGGCCCACCGCACGCGGTGATAGAGCGCCACGCGTGCGTCGGCCGCCAGCTGCTCAGCGCCCGCCACCTCCGCAGCCAGCTCGCTCAGCATCTCTGCGGCACACGGCAGCGGCGCCGCAGCGGCGCGCGACGTCAGACTGTCGCACAGCTGCCGGCCGCGCTCGAGCGCCGCCTGAATCGAGGCGACACTCCCCACTTCCCGCCCAGAGCGCCGTTCCTGAGCCGCCCAGTCCTGTTCCACGGCCGCCACCACCTCGGGGTCCGCACCCGCCGGCTGGGCGCAGGCGCGCAACGCCATCGACGCCCCCCCCAGCCACCACGCCAGGCACACACCCCCGACGATCGCCGGCACCCAGGTGCGCGCCCGGTGATGCGTCTCCATCGCTCTCTTGCGGCCGTGAACCATGCGCGCTCCAGTACGAACAGACCTTCCAGAATACGGCCATACGCGCGCCGCGGCCCGATGCTGCAAGCCGCGCGCCCTCCCGCTGCTTGCTCCCAACCTAACATCGATCCCTGCGCCGGTCCAGGACAGCTCCTGGCGCGGAAAAGAGAAGCGCGGTACCGGCAGTCGGAAGCACTCAACCGCGTGGCCGGTCGGCGTGGGGCATCCAGTTCCTCAGCGGAGCCGGCGGCGCTGACGGGCCGCGGGATGCCGTCGTGCGGTTCCTCCCGTCGGGGCGCAACGGTATAACATAGTCCGTTCGGCTGGAGCGTACGGGTCAGACTGAGTGCGGAAAACTGGCGATCAGGGTAACTGCTGAGATGAGCGACGCGAACGACCCCATCGAGGAAACCGCTTGCCGTTCGACGACTCCCCCCCAGCTGCCCCGGATCGCCCTTCCGGCCCCGGCCCCGGTGCTGTTGCAGTACGGCGCAGCCACGCACATGGGCAAGGTGCGGTCCCGCAACGAAGATCACTATGCGGTCACGCGCAGAACGCGTGCGCGTGAGATCCTGGCCACCAACGTGCTGATCCGGGATGCGGACATGCTGGACGACGAGGCGTACGTGCTGGTCGTGGCGGACGGTGTCGGTGGGGAAGGGTTTGGGGACCGGGCCAGCGAACTGGCGGTGCGTGCCGGGTGGGACTCGGCGAACCTTGGCGTCAGCTGGCTGATGCGGCTGGCGGGGGTCGAATTTCAGGAGATCCAGCGGCAGGTCACGTCGGTGGCGCAGGCCATCCAGCGCGCGTTCCTGGCGCACTGCCAGGAGAGTCCGCACTTCGCGGGCATGGCGACCACGTGGACCTGCGCCCACGTGGTCGGCTGGGACGTGATGGTCGCGCACGTGGGTGACTCGCGCGCCTATCACTGCCACGACGGACACGCGACCCAGATCACCCGCGATCACACGCTGGCGGAGGAACTGCGCAAGTCGGGCATGGGAAGCGGGCGGGCAGACCGGTTCAACAGCGTCCTGACCAAGGCGTTTGGAGGTGAGTCTGAGGAAGTCGTGCCGGACATCCACCAACTGCAGCTCAGGAGCGGCGAGGGCCTGTTGCTGTGCACCGATGGATTGAGC
Source organism: Pirellulaceae bacterium (assembly GCA_036821925.1). Taxonomy (GTDB): domain Bacteria; phylum Planctomycetota; class Planctomycetia; order Pirellulales; family Pirellulaceae; genus JAAYDI01. The sequence continues at coordinate 1,711 of DAISIS010000204.1, read as the reverse complement.
AACGTCTTGACGAACGAGGAGATCGGGCGAATGGTTAACGACCACGCGGAGCCGCAGCAGGCCTGTGATGCCATGATCGAGCTGGTGTTAGAGCGCGGCGCTCCGGACAACGTGACCGTCGTGCTGGCCCGCCTCTTTCCCAAACGCTGAAACGACACGCCGCCTCCTGCAAGACGGACCGGGCATGCACAAGCTGGAATTCCCCGAACGAACGAGTGGCATCCTGCTCCATCCCACGTCGCTGCCGGGCCCGCACGGCATCGGCTCGCTGGGGCGCAGCAGCTACAGCTTCGTGGATTTCCTGGTCGCTGCGCAGCAGTCCGTCTGGCAGATACTCCCCCTCTCGCCGCCGGGCTTCGGCGATTCGCCCTACTCCGCCTTCTGTTCCGTCGCCGGCAATCCGCTGCTGATCAGTCTCAGCCAGCTGGTGCGGGCCGGTGATCTGGCAGCGGCCGATACGAGCGGCATGCCGTCGCCCGACCCGTGCCGCGTCGATTTCCCGCAGCTGGTGCCGTGGAAGATGCTGCGGCTCGAGAAGGCCGCACGCACGTTCCTGGCGTCCGCCAACAGCTCCCGCCGGCACCGCTTCGAGGAGTTCTGCCAGTGTCATGCCGGGTGGCTTGACGATTACGTACTCTTCATGGCAATCAAGGAGGTGTTCGACCAGCGCGCTGCGGCCGCCGGGTACTGGGGATCGAGCTGGAACCGGTACTGGGACAAAGACATCGCGCTGCGCGAGCCGCAGGCCCTTGAGCGGTGGAAGCGGCAGGTGGCGGATCGGGCCGTACTGTATCGCGTCTGGCAGTATTACTTCTTCGAACAGTGGACAGCCCTGCGCGAGTATGCCAACGAGCGTGGCATCCTGATTGTCGGCGACATGCCGATCTTCGTGGCCCTGGACAGTGCGGACGTGTGGGTGAGCCCGCATCTGTTCACGCTCGACGAGCAGTGCCAGGAGCGTCTGGTCGCCGGCGTGCCCCCCGACTACTTCAGCCCCACCGGCCAACGCTGGGGCAACCCGCTCTACAACTGGGACGCCATGCAGGCGGATGGCTTCGCCTGGTGGGTCCGGCGTTTTCGCACACTGCTGGAACTGGTCGACATCGTGCGCATCGATCATTTCCGCGGCTTCGCCGCCTGCTGGGCGATCCCGGCAGAGGAGTGTACTGCGGTGCACGGCCAGTGGATGCCGGTCCCGGGCGCAGCTCTGTTCCACACCCTGGCCCACCAGTTCGGACGACTCCCGTTTTTGGCCGAAGACCTGGGACTCATCACGCCCGACGTGGAGCAGCTGCGCGACCAGCTCGGATTTCCCGGCATGAAGGTGCTGCAGGTCGCCCTGGAAGACATCCAGCCCCAGAACTCCCACCTGCCCGAGCACCATGTCTACAACAGCGTGGTGTACCCGGGCACCCACGACAACAACACGGCCGTCGGGTGGTATGCGGCGTTGAGCGGAGCGAAGCACGCGGCGATCGCCAGCTACCTGGGCAGTCCCTTACAGGATCCCGCCTGGGACATGATGCGGATCTGCATGGCATCCCGCGCCCGCGCCGCTGTGATCCCGATGCAGGACGTGCTGCGGCTGGGCAGCGAAGCGCGGATGAACACACCGGCCACCTCGTCGGGCAACTGGCGCTGGCGGCTGCCGTCGGACTACGTGACCCCCGCGCTGACCGACGCCCTGGCCGAACTCACCACCACCCAGCAC
>DAISIS010000203.1:0-9235 GCA_036821925.1 Pirellulaceae bacterium | reverse complement strand
GCCGCCGCGGGCGAGCAGCTTGCGGGCCCCGGCCAGCGACCACAGGTGCGCGTTGGCGTTGATCGGCGGCCGGCGAAAGCGGACCAGCCGGTCGCCGTTGGACAGGACCTGCAGCACCAGCCGGCGCGGCAGGTGGCCGTTGAGCTTGATCAGGTCGAACGTGGGATCGGCTTCCTGGCAGAGCACGGTGAGCCGCGTGGCGAAGTCTGCCGGCAGCCGGACGTCGTCTTCCAGCACGACGGCCCAGGGGCAGTCGTGGTCCACCAGGTACTGGAGCGCCTTGAGGTGGCTGAGATAGCAGCCGACTTCCGCTCCGGTCAGTGGGCTGTGGAAGGCCGCAAACGACTCGGCACAGCAGGCCGCCCGCTGCGCGGCGTCCAGCGCGCGCCCGTTCACCGCGGCGATGAACTCCACCGCCAGGCCGAGACGCGCACACTGACTGGCCATCGCAGCGCGGCGCGCTGCGCTGCTCGGCAGATTGATGATCAGAACGGGGCAGGGCTGCATCACTCGACGATCGTCATCAGTTCCGGCGGGGCGGGCATTATGCCACCCAATGCGCGGCCACCCAGGACGCCGGCTTGATGAAGCGAAAGCGTCGATTGCGGCGGCCGGCCAGTGCGTCGGGCGGATTGCACTCGCCGTGAAAGATGACCACCTTGGCTCCTGGCGGGATGAAGGGTTCTTTCCAGTAGTTCGTCGGCCAACGCGGGATGCAGTGGTACTTGAAGCTCGGGCACCACGCCGCCGGCCAATACTGCAGCTTGCCCTGCCGGTGCAGGAAATCCGACAGATACGACTGCTCGTTGCGGAACTCCCGGCGGATCTGGGCAAAGTGCTGCCGGAAGTAGTCCAGAACGTCCGGGTGGGCACCGAGCTGGTAGCGATACACCGAGGAATTGCCGGTCACGCGCCACGGCCGCTTGTAGTCGTGAATGATCAGGAAGTCGCCCGGACAGGTGAAGAACTCGTCCAGACTCCCCACGATGACCACATCGACGTCCAGGAACAGGGCTGTGCCGCGCAGCCCGTGCAGATCGGCCGTGAACGAGGTCAGTTTCTTCCAGCCACGTTCGGGGATGCCCGTCGGCAGCGCCAGCGGCGGTATCGGATAGCACTCGACTTCCGGCCGCATGCCGCGGCTGTCGTCGGTCAGGCAGACAAAGCGGAAATCGCCCGACAGATTGCGGCGAACCATCGCGTAGAGCCGGTCCACATACTCGGGACCGTACTTGGCACCCCATTTCATGCAGATGATGTGACGATCACTCGGTGGACTCATGGAACGAACACATCCCCGGCCAAGGCAAAAGGAGTTCCGCGCTGGTTCACTCGCGCCAGTGTTCAACCACCCACGGCACCGGCAACATGTAGTTCTTGATACGATTGTATTTCTGTTTCAGCGAGAGGTGGTGGCTGAAAATCGTGCTGCGCAGGTGCACCAGCGGCGCTTCCGGCGGAGCAAAGCCCGTCAAATGCCCGGCACTGACGTCCGCCGGATCACAGTTGCCACCCGGAAACGTCACGATCCTGGCCCCCGCGGGGAGCACGGCCGGCCGCACGTACCGCAGTGGCCAGGCACCCAGGCAGTGCAGACGGAAATGCCGGACCCAGGGGTTCGGCCAGAACTTCACGCCGGAACGGACGTGCCGGGTGACGTAGTGCTGCTCGAACTGACACGTCCCGGCAAAGTGCTCCGGATTCCGCCGGAAGTCCTCCAGCAGGTAGGGATGAGCGCCGACCGTGAAACGAAACACGGAGGTCTGCCCCAGCCGCTGCAAGGGCTTGACCCAGTTCCGGGCCAGGATCACATCGTCCGGCTGGCCGAACGTGAAGAAATCGTCCAGCGGACCTGTGATGATCGAGTCCAGGTCGATAAACAAAACCGTCCCGGTCACATCGCCGAGCGATTCGCCCCACAACGCGATCTTCTTCCACTTGCCCGGGCTGGAGGCGGGCACCGGACAGCCCAGTTCGGGTAGCGGCCGACACGCGATCTCGGAGCGGATGCCCGCTGCGTTGTCGGTGAAACAGTACAGCTGGAATGGGGGGCTGGTGTGTCGGGCCGTCATCGCGTACAGCCGGTTCACATAGTCGGCCGAGTATCTGACGCCCCATTTGATGCAGATGATCTGCTTGACCGAGTCCGTGGGTCGCATCGGGGGAATTTCCTGAGTACCAACAAGCCCGAATGACGCGGTAACCTACCAGAAGTCGGTTTGCGTGCCAAGGTTGAATGGGGCGTCACATGTCTGCGAGCGGGTCGCGTGGCACGCGCGATTCGCGGTAGTGCACATCCACGACATTTACGACCTGCAGCCCCTTGGCGATCCACCGCACCACTTCCTGGGCCAGTTGTTTGTGATAGAAGGACTCCACGTGTCCCGCGATCAGCAGGCGATCTCCGTCGCGCTCGACACGCAGTTCGCGCAAGGCCTGGATCGGGCTGCTGGCCAGCGCCTCTTGGGCTTGTGTGACGACGTCCAATATCAGGATTCCGCTGGATTTGGGAGCGACCGGGGAGGAGCCCTCTGGCGCGCCCCGCGCAAGGGCCGCGCCAGATTCGTCCGCACGTCTTTGTATAGGCCTCCTGGAAGGAACGTCAAGGAGCCGCCGGCAGGTCAAGGCGTGCGTGCCGCCGGCCTGTCCGGTGCGGCAGCGCCAGGCTCCGGCGGGATGAGACGCGCCGCGCGCAGATACGCAATCACCTGCTCGGCGAGCGTCTCCGGAGGCTGGTCGGCCGTGTGGAGCACCAGCTGCGGATGCTCCGGCGGTTCATACGGTGCATCGACTCCGGTCAGACCTGCGAGCTGACCGCCGCGCGCTTTGCGGTACAGACCTTTCGGATCGCGCGCGGCGCACACTTCCAGCGGGGCGTCGACATACACCTCCACGAAGTCGCCGGGCGCCCCGTGCTGTTCCACCTGCTGTCGCACCGCGTCCCGATCCCGCCGGTACGGGCTGACGAACGCGGTGAGCGTCACGAGTCCGGCCGAGGCGAACAGCTCAGCTACGGCGCCGATGCGGCGGATGTTCTCCCGGCGATCCTCGGCGGAGAAGCCGAGTCCGAACCGCGCCGCGTAGGACGCGCCCTGGGCCAGCAGTCGTTCGGGGCTGGCATTCAGTCCGTGCCGAATGTTGTCTCCGTCGAGCAGGAAGCTGTGGATGCCCAGCTGATGCAGTCGGCGGTCCACCGCATTGGCGACCGTGCTCTTGCCGCTGCCACTCAATCCCGTAAACCACACCACACAGCCGCGGTGGCCGTTCAAGGCCTCCCGCTCCGGGCGGCTGACCTGATGTGGATGCCAAGTGACGTGCACGTCCTCGCTCATGTGCCATGTTTCCTTCACGGTTGGATGCCCGCCCGCTCGCGCCGGACGGCTGAGAGACTCCCCGGGGACAGCTCCACGCATGGCTTCATGCGCGCGCCGACACCGCCGCGCGCCGGCCGCCGCTCAGTTGCTTCGCGATCGTGGGCGCCGCTTGCGAATCATAGCAATTGTGCCCAGCTTTCCCAGACTGACAGGCGCGGGCCGCCGCGCAATCGCCTTCCCCGCGGACAGGCAAATCGTTATAAACGAAGGTCTTGTGCAATGCAGTCCTGCCACTGCTATTGGATCCGAAGGAATCTGCTCATGAGTCAGGTCGAATCCGAAGTCTCCTGGGACCGGCACGAATCGACGGTCAGCTCGATTGGTGCTGAAGCCCTTTACGATAAGTGTCTTGCTCTGGCCCACAACCTCTGGTGGACATGGCATCCGGATGTCATCAATCTGTTTCGCGACCTGGATCCGATTCGCTGGCGGCAGCTGGATCACAATCCGATTGCGCTCTTGCGGGAGTTCACCCCGGAGCGGCTGGCGTCGCGGACCGCGGAGATGGTGCTCTTCAGCCGCATCAACCATGCGTTTCGCCGGTTGAAGGAATACATGTCGAGCGTGCCGCCCTGGTCGGCCACCCACACGGGCGTGCTCGGCGCGCGGCCCGTGGCCTACTTTTCGGCCGAGTTCGGCATCCACGAGTCCATTCCCATCTACTCGGGTGGTCTGGGCGTCCTGTCGGGTGACCACATCAAGAGTGCCAGCGGGCTGGGCGTTCCGCTGGTGGCCATCGGACTGTTTTACGACCAGGGGTATTTCAAGCAGCACCTGGATGCGTCGGGGTATCAGAACGAAGAGTATCTCGACACGAAGGTGGCCAATTTGCCGATGAACCCGGCGTTGACGCAGACCGGGGAGCCGCTCACGGTGAGCATCACGACACGGGCTGGCACGCTGCTGGCCAAGGTCTGGCTGATGCAGGTGGGGCGGGTGAAGTTGTACCTGTTGGACTGCGACGTGGAGGGCAACAGCCCCCAGGACCGCGAACTGACGGCACGCCTCTATGGTGGCGACGAGCGGACGCGGATCCGCCAGGAGCTGGTGCTGGGGGTCGGCGGTGTCCGGGCACTGCACGCGCTGGGCATTACGCCGGGCGTGCTGCATCTGAACGAAGGGCACAGCTCGTTTGCGACGCTGGAGGTCATTCGGCAGCGGATGCAGGAGGACGGCCTGCCGTTCGACGATGCGTTGCGTGAGACGGCGCAGCACACGGTCTTCACGACGCACACCCCGGTACCGGCCGGCCACGACCGGTTCAACAGCGGGCTGGTGGAGGAGCATCTGGGGCCGTTGCGCGACCAGTTGCGGATTTCCCACGAGCAATTGATGGGGCTGGGGCGCGTCGAGCCGCAGAACGGGTCCGAGCTGTTCTGCATGACGGTCCTGGCGTTGAAACTGTCCCGGCACGCCAATGCCGTCAGCTCGCTGCACGGCCAGGTGTCCCGCCGGATGTGGGCGCACCTGTGGCCGTGGCGGGTCGAGGAGGAGATTCCGATCGGCCACATCACCAACGGCGTGCACACACCAAGTTGGCTGGCCTGGCAGATGATGCAGCTCTATGACCGCCACCTGCCGGCCGGCTGGTCGGAACGGCTGGGGGAAGCGGAGGTCTGGCAGCATGTGGAGGAGATTGATCCAGGAGAGCTGTGGGAGACGCACAACACGCTCAAGAGCCTGCTGCTGTCGTTCGTGCGCCGGCGGGTGAGCCGGCAGTGCCGGCGCCGTGGCGAAAGCGACGACGTGGTGGAATCGGCCCGCAATGTGCTCGATCAGAACGTGCTGACGATCGGCTTTGCACGGCGGTTCGCCACCTACAAGCGCGCGGACCTGATCTTCCGCGATCCGGACCGGCTGGCCAGGCTGCTCAATCATCCGGAACGCCCCATGCAGCTGGTCTTCGCCGGCAAGGCGCACCCGAAAGATGAACCAGGCAAGCAGCTCATCAAACGCATCGCGCACCTGCAGTCCGATCCGCGGTTCCACAACCGACTGGTGTTCGTCGAGGACTACGACATCAACGTCTGCCGGCACCTGGTGCAGGGGGTCGACGTGTGGATGAACAATCCGCGGCGGCCGCTGGAAGCGTCGGGGACCAGCGGCCAGAAAGTGGTCCTCAACGGTGGCCTGAACCTGTCCATTCTCGACGGGTGGTGGGCCGAAGCGTATGACGGACGCAACGGCTTCGCCATCGGACGCGGCACCAGCCATGTGTCGGACGATATCACCGACAACCGGGATGCCCACTCGCTCTACGAGACGCTCGAGCAGCAGGTGATTCCCACGTTCTACGATCGTGACGTGGATGGCCTGCCGCGCAAGTGGGTCCAGATGATGATGAATTCCATCACGTCGCTCGCCTGGCGGTTCAGCGCTCACCGCATGGTGATGGACTACACGCTCACCGCGTACGTGCCAAGTGCCGGCGGGTTGAGTTGCGACATGTCCGTCCGCTGACTAGAAGGTCCAGCGTCCATCCTGGAAGCGGCACTGGCGGGGGTCGAATTCCGTGAGGGTCTCCAGCGCGAGGCCGCGCGGGACGCGGTCAGCGCCCTGCTGCACGGCGCGCGACCAGGACGGGTGCAGCGCATGGGGCGATGTTTCGAACGTCTCGGCGCCGGGCAGCCACCGCGCCTCCAGCTGCACGATCCGTTCGAGCAGCGCGGCGGGGACGGGATGGAACCGGTAGTTGCCGCCACACGCGGAGCAGACGACGTTCCCCTTCGCGCCGCAGGCGGGGCAGGCGACGCGGCTCCCGTCGGTGCCGGACACGAACCGGGTGCCACGGCACTCCGGGCACGGCTGCTGACCGCGGGTGCAGTGCGGGCAGGTCGGCTGGCATGCCTGCTCGAACTCCTCGTAGCGGATGGCGTCGGTGAGCAGCGGCAGCCGCTCTTTGAGCTTGTAACGCCGCGCCAGCGCCAGCGCGTCGCGCTGCTGGCCCTGCCGCAAGGCCCGCAGCGGCTTGACCCACAGCTCCACCTGCCGCGGATCCAGCTCCGTGGACCGCTCGGGCTGCGCTGCGGAAACCTGCAGCACGGCGCGGTCGTGGTCCGGATCGAGCAGATAGGCCATGGCGCGCCAGAGGCGTTCCTCGGCTGCGTGACGCGCCAGCGGCAGCATGCTCAGCACACAGCGATGCCCGAGCCGCGGCGGGTCGAGGTGCGCGGCAATCTGGTACAGGCGAATCGCCGTCCGCTGTGCGTCGGGATCGTCGCGCTCCGCCGCCAGCGCGTCGGCATACGCACAGTACCCGTCCGGATCGTCCGGGTGCAGCGCCGCCAGACCCTCGTCCGACACCGCACGAATCACGGTCTGGATCTCAGATCGCGGGATGGCGCGTTCGGACGTCGCCCCGTCGGGCAGTATCTCGGCGACGACCACCACGTTTTCCCCCGCGCTCACCAGGTAGCCTCGAATCGGCGCGTCCTGGTTCTTCAGATGCACGACGACGCCAGCCGCGCGCTGGGCGCTGACGCACACCAGAGCGACCAGCAGCAGGCCGGCCGCGCCCGCCCGCAGCCAGCCGGCGCCGCCGCGCCGAGCGGGTGGCATCCGGTGGCATCGCGCGCGGATTGGCTGCCAGTTTGAAAGCATGGCCCGAGTTCCTGACACGTCCTGGTTCCTACACATCCCGCGCTCCCGGCAGCGCCGCTTCCTCGTGCGGTCGACACAGCATCCACAAACGCAACAGGCCCGTCTCCAGGTCGCGCAGCTGCTGCAGCGCGCGGTCCTCCGGCGCCACACCGGCCAGCGTCTCCGCCACGATCGCACGGGCGGCAGCGGCCTGGGCCGGCACACGCTCGGCGATGAACAGGCTCAGCGTCTGCAGCCAGATCTGTTCGAGCAGCACCGTACGTTGGAGATCGTTCTCCGCGACGAAATCGGCTGCGATGAGCTGATGCGGCAGCGTCTCCAACCACTGACGCTCCGTAGCCGTCAGCCGCCCGGCGTCCAACGCTCGAGCTTGCTGGGTGATCAGCGTGCGGAGCACCGCCGAGAGGGTCGGAGCCGTTTCCTGTGAGTCGGCGCCGGTCGGCACTTCCAGCAGCCGGGCCTGGACGCAGTACAGGTCGTACAGCGCGCGGCTGCCGCGATCGATCGCCGTGAGCCGCTCGTCACCGGTCTCGGCTCGCTCCGCGAGCGTCACCAGGACGCTTTCGAGCAGCTTGCGGCGCGCGGTGCGGTAGTCCTCATGGGTCTGGAGTGCGACGTCCTGGCCGAGCACGCTGCGGAGCAGGTCGCGCTGTTGGGCGCTGCCTGCGGCCGGTTCCACCAGCTGATCGGCCAGGCCCAGTCGCACAGCATTCCAGCGCGCCAGCCGGGGCGCATGGGGCAGCAGCTGCTGGTGCTCGGCGTCCTCCTTGGGCTGAAGCAGGCAGGCGGCCAGCTTCTGGCCGGAGCCGGGATCGATGTCGGCCACCGTATCGGCCGCGTTGGCGATCAGACGCAACAGTGTCAGACGCCCTTCGATTGAGCGCGTGGTGGCGAGCTTCTCGATGTGCTGCTGGACGACCAGCGATGCGGACACCGGATAGGAGCTGACAAACGGCTCTGCCGGCCGCACCGGCCGGGGGCCGTCGTGGAGGGCCCGCTGCGGCGGCCCCTGCACCTCCAGTTCCTGGAACGTCCCCACCGCCTGGTCGCCGGGGACCAGCGCGCACGCCAGGGTCGCGAGGTAGACGCGGTCGAGCGTCTGCTGGAGCAGGGCCGCCGGATGCGGGTGCGCGGCGTCGCGATCGTGGAGAACCGCATCGACCCGGCCCGCGAGCTGTTCCCAGCGCAGCGCCGTCGTTTCCGCGGCGGTCAGGCCGACCGATGCGCGGACCGATTCGATCAGTTCGGGGCTGGTCAGCGAATCGGGGGCGGCGTCCAGCCGCCCGCTCAACGCGGCAGCCAGATCGCCGCGCAGCTGCGGGTCGCGGGTGCTGGAGAGCATGTCGAGCAGTTTCAGGACGACCGCCGCATCGCGGCTGCGCGCCACGCGGTGCAGCACGTCACGGTAGTCTTCCCAGTGCGGTGCGAGCTCAGGGAGCGTGGCCGCCAGGAGGTCCACGTCGAGTCGATCGAGTGTGGCCTGATCCACGCGGTCTGTCGTTTCGGCCACCAGTGCCCGATAGAGGTGGTGCATCGCGGACGGGTGCTCCGCGGCGAGCCGCGGGAGGGCTGCGTAGCAGCGCCGGGCGAGCGCCGCGACGCACTGGTTCTCCAGCTGCGCGGGCTCGAGCCCGCGATCCAGAAGCTCGCCCACGGCCGCCGCGAGCGACGTGCCCAGCTCCGCGCTGCGCTGCACCGGCAGCGCCGGTTCTTTCCACAGCCGCGCGGCCGTGCGGCAACCCCAGAACGCCGCCTGCAGCGTCCGGGCATCGGGCGGCTGGGTGGCGTCGAGCGACGCGACCGGCGCGAGCAATCGCGTGCAGATCTGCCGGGCCGCCGTATCGGACGGATCGCGGGCGTACCACTGTGCGAACAGCGCCAGGACCGCTGCGCGCGGATGGCCCGAGTCCGCGTGCTGCTGGCACTGCGCCACGAGTTCCGCATAGGCTTCACCGCGCGCCGTCTGGTCCGCGGTCTGGGCGCGCGCGATCGTGGCGGCCAGGTCACCGGCCGCGGTGCCGGCGCGGGTGGCAGCTGCCTGCACGGCCGCGTCCCACCAGGACAGATCCGCGTCCCCGGCGGCGGTCCGCGCCGGCGGCGGTGCTGGAGCGGCCGTATCGGTGGCCGGCGTGGCGGGCGGGCGCCGCGCGTAGAAAAGCCCCAGCCCCACGGCGGCGACCAGGACCACGCTGACAGCGCCGAGCGTCAAGAGCCGCCGCCGCTGCTGCTGGGCCTGGGCCACCTGCGAGGCCACCCGTTCG
>DAISIS010000202.1:0-9247 GCA_036821925.1 Pirellulaceae bacterium | reverse complement strand
AGAGCGGTGCGGATGCTGCGCCGGTCAATTCACGACGTTGCGCAGCGGCATGCCGAGCAGCGCGCGGCGGCAAGTATCGGCCGCCTTCCGGCGCATCTCCACCTGGCCATCCTGGCAATACCAGGCCAGGTGCGGGTTCAGAATCAGCCGGTGATGTGCCGCATGCTGCGGATCGCGCCAGGCGGCGACTAGCGGATCGCCGGGCAGCGGCGGCTCGTTTTCCAGCACGTCGATGCCGACCCCCGCCAGCTGACCGGTCGCCAGCGCTTCGGGCACCGCCGAACAGTCGAGCACGCCTCCGCGCGCGGTGTTGACCAGATACGAGCCGGCCGGCATGAGCGCCATGGCCTCGGCATTGATCAGGTAGCGGGTCTCATCGGTCAGCGGGCAGTGCAGGCTGACCGCGTGCGCCTGGCCGAGCAGTTCGGGGAGTGTATCCGCGCGGCGGATGCCGAGCGCCTTGTCATAGCCGTCGGGCTTGTAGGGATCGTAGAACACCACATCCATACCCAGCGCCTTGCCGCGCAGGGCCATGGCGGTGCCGATGCGGCCCAGGCCGACGATGCCGAGCACGCGTCCGCGCAGTCGCAGCAGGGGCACCGACACCGCGTACGACCAGTCATCCGGGTTCCCCCGCAGCCGCGAGTTCGCCCGGTGGATGCCGCGCGTGAGCGCCAGCAGCATGCCGAGCGCCGTATCGGCGACCTCTTCCGTGCCATAGTCGGGCACATTGCAGACCGGAATCCCGCGTTGGCGTGCCAGCGCGTGATCGATGTTGTCATACCCCACACCGCCCCGCACGATGACCCGGCAGCGTTCCAGGTGGCTGATCGTCGTCTTTGTCAGCTGGATCAGGTGATACACGATGAGGCAGTCGGCCTGTTCCACGCGCCCCTGCACGTCCCCCTCGCTGCCCGCCTGCAACGCCTCGACATCCGCCAGCTTGCCCAGCACCTCGCGCTCCGGTGCCAGATCGTCGTCGAGCAGATCAGTGATCACGATGCGGTAGCGCTGCGCCATATGCTGTTTTCTCCCTGGTGCAATCCCAACCTCTACGACACAGAAACCCACCGCTCGTCGGCTATCGATCGGGTGACGGCCTCCAGCACCTTCTGGTTCTCCACCCCCACTTCGAAGCCCGGTTCCGGCGGCGTCCCCTGCACAATGGCCTGGAAGAAGTCCGCGAACTGGTTGACGAACGTGTTCTGGTATCCGATCCCGTGCCCGGGCGGCCACCAATGGTCAATATACGGGTGGCAGCTCTCATTGACCTGGATGGTCCGGAACCCGGGCACATCCGCCGGATCGTCGGCATTGTAGTACTCGAGCAGATTCATCTTTTCCAGATCGAAGTACACGGAGCCTTTGGAGCCGTTCACTTCGATCCGGTTATGATTGCGGCGTCCGGCCGCAAAACGCGTCGATTCGAACGTGCCCACTGCACCATCGGCGAAGCGTGCCAGGAACGCGGTCGTGTCGTCCACATCCACGTCCACCATCTTCGAGGCGCTGGCCTGGGCCGTCAACATCGTCGACAGCTGATCGGGTTCCGCCTCCGCCGGCCGCTGTTTGATGAACGTCTCCTCCATGCCGATGACGCGGCTGATCTTGCCCACCAGGTACAGCGCCAGGTCGACGATGTGGCTGTTCAGCTCATGATGCGGCCCGGATCCGGCCAGCGCTCGATTCAGTTTCCAGATGCGTGGGAACTGGGGGTCCATGATCCAGTCCTGCAGATACGCCGCGCGGAAATGATAGATCTGGCCCAGGCGTCCGGAGGCGATCAGTTGCCTGGCCAGTCCGATCGCCGGGACGCGGCGGTAGTTGAATCCGAGCATGTGGAGGACCCCGGCGCGCTGCACGGCCTCCAGCGTCCGCTCCGCTTCTTCCACCGTGACGGTGAATGGCTTCTCGCAGAAGATGTGTTTGCCCGCCGCGGCCGCGGCCATCGCGATCTCCGCGTGCGTGCTGGGGGGAGTGGCGATGTCTACGACGTCGATGTCCGGACGCCGCACGACCTCCCGCCAGTCGGTGGCCCATTCCTCCCAGCCGAAATCCTGCGCCGCCTGCTGGAGCGGCCCGGCGTGGCGTCCCACCAGGACCTTGCGGACCGGCTCGATCCCCGTCTTGAAGAAGAACGGCGTGGCCAGCAGCGCATAGCTGTGGGCCTTCCCCATGAACTTGTAACCGATCAGGGCGACGTTGAGTTTCCTCACGGCTTGTTCCTCCGGTAGATGCCTGTGCGCCGCCCCCTGCCGGTGCCGCCCGCACCGGCACCGGCCGCTGGCGCGTATGCCCCTGTGCGCATTACCCTTCCAGTTCGGCCACCAGCTGTTTGAGGTACGCGATACTCGCGGCCACCAGCTGGTCCTCGTCCTGGTTGTCCTTGTGATGATCCGACTCCACCGCCAGCACGCCCTGGTAGCCGCTTTCCTGCAGGGCCAGCACGACGCCGCGCATGTCGATCAGGCCGGTGCCGACGGGGACCGACGAGAAGAAGTACCACTCTTCAGGGCGCACGTGGCGGCAGGCATCCAGGTCTTTCGTGTGCGTGGCCACGGTGTAGGGACCCAGCCGCCGCGCCGCCGCCACCGGATCCTCCATCATGCGCAGCGTGTTGCCCGTGTCGAAGTTCACCTTCAACGCATCGGACCCGACGCGTTCGAGAATCTCCTGGATCTCGGCCGACGTATAGTCGATGTGGTTTTCCAGCGCCAGGATGACGCCGTTGTCGGCGGCGATCTGGACGCTGGTCTTGAGCATCTTCACAATGGCTTCGATCTGCGGTGCGTGCGGCTCGTAGCGGAACATGAGCGAGGAGGCGACGATCCGCATGATGTCAGCGCCCATGAACCGAGCCTTCGGTATCAGCGCGTTCATCTCCCGCCATGCCTTCTCGCTACGTCCCGCCTCCAGTCCGTCGGGATGCCCCCAGGCCAGCACACGTTCCAGGGCGTTCTCGTCCAGCACCGCCTTGATCTCGGACAGGTAACCCGGCTCCAGACTGTCGAAGAAACACGACTCCAAGGACACGCCCGCCACGCCCAGCTCGACCGCCCGCCGCACGAAGTCCTGAAACGTCCAACGCACGCCCGGGTCGGTCTGGTCAGGATAGATCTCGCCGAAGTAACGGTGATAGCAGTAACTGTCGATGCCGACCTTCATGTTCATATCTCCTCGATGCTCAGACCGAACACGCGGCCCAGGAACTGGATGTCCACGAGATGGTGCCCGACCAGGACCAGATAGTGGTGGGATGCCAGGGCCTTCAAGAGGGCGTGGCCGTCACGGACCTTGATGATGCCGCCGTTCAAGCAGTCGGAGCCCGTGAACTGCGCGTAACCGGTGAGCTGCCCCTGGGCGACGGTCAGCTTGTCCAGCGCCGGGTGGAGTTTGGCCAGCGTCACGTCGCCGACGGGCAGCCGGGCGTCGATCGCCGACGCATTGTCGTCGACGATCGCGAGCACCTTCTTGCGCAGCGTCCAGTCGGTGCAGAAGGCGTGCGGGATGACCCCCATGTAACCGCAGTGCGCGACCAGCACGTGGTGCTCCGGATCCGCGTCCACGTCCGGGAAACTCGCAATCCGCTCGTGTTTCAGCGCCGCCTGCCCCAGGAGGAACGGATACAGGTTCGTCATCATGACCGGCGCCGCGAGGGACTTGTGCAGGAGGTACTTCGTCAGCATCGACATCGTGTCGGCTTCGCAGCCCCAGATCAGCCGCCGCTCCTGGTACAGCAGGTCCCAGGCCAGGCACGGTGTGGTATCGGAGAAGCGGGATTCGTTCAGACAGTTGATGCCGGCCGCGCGGATCGACGGATCCGCATCAAGGTCACGCCGCACCGCCAGGTACATTTTCACAGCGCTGCGGATCGCGCGGGGCGACAGCCCACCGGTCGGCAGCTGCCGCTCGGCCCAGGCCTGGTCGGCATCCGCGTCGGAGATCGCCTGCGCGGCAGCGCCCAACTCGCGGAAACTCCGCTTCACCACCGTCACGCCGAACTTGTCGTGCAGCCGCTGCGAGCATTCGTCTTCCCACCAGTAGAAACGCTTGAAAATGCTCGCCTGGTGCCCCTCCCCGGGATCGTCCTGGTAGACCAGGAAGGTCGTCTCGCGGAGCTCCCGCTGCACCGCCAGTGCCCGGCAGACGTTCTGGGCCTGCCGCAGCGTGTACGGCCCGATCGTCGCCACGCCATGCGCACGCAGATACTCGGCAATCTCCCAGTCCCACATCGAGAGCGTGCCGAACTCGGACGTGATCAGCAGGATCGGGAGGCGGATGGCCTGAAACGCCGGCACCTGCCGGTACGCCTCCCCCAGCACCTGCGGGAAGATCACCCCCTCCGCCTCCGGCAGCGACTGCCCCAGCGCAACCGGCGCGAGGAACTCCGCGTACTCACCCAACAACTCACGAATCGCTGCCAGCTGCCGGTCGAATTCGTCATCCCGGCCCGGGTCGAGATAAAGTGGCACGAGTCGTGCTTTCATGACAGGGTCCCCTGGTCAGGTGTCGCGGCTGGAGCGACGGTGTGGCGCGAACGCAGCCAGTACACGCGGCCCAACTGCGGGCGCAGGCACTGCAGCGACGCTGGCACTCGAGCCATCTGCCGGTCCAGCCACGATTCATCCACGGTGTTGAAGTCGAACATTCCGAAATGACACGCCATCATGGCTGAGATTCTACAGCGCAGGCAGAGCGCCGTCGCCTCATCGAACGTGAAGTTCCCCGGGATCCCGTGCGCCCCGCGGCGTTCGTCGCGCCCGTTGACCGGCAACAGCGCGACGCGCGCCCCGCAGGCCGCCAGTGCCGCATCCAGCCCTGCAAAGGGCACACAGTCGCCCGAGTGGTACAGGGCCGCGGTCCCCAGGTGCAACACCAGGTGCAACACATAGCCCAGGCAGTGGTGGTTCCCCTGCGCGTCCGTCCGCAGCTGCTCGTGCGCGGCGGGCAGCACCTGCAGCGTCAGATCGGGCGCCAGCGGCACGCGATCGCCCGCGTTGACGGGCACCAGCCGCGGCGCGGGCACGCCCCGCGCCAGCGCGGTCGCCCGCTCCGCACGCGGCACGACGAACCGGCACTGCGGATTGGCGGCCGCGATGCGCGGCAGCGTCCCAGGATCCATGTGGTCGCTGTGCGCATGCGTACAGAGCACCACCTGCAGCGGTGCCAGCCGCTCCGGGGCCACCGGCGGCGGTGCCAGCCGCGTGTGGGGGAACCGCGTGCCGCGATACTTCGTGGCCAGGTAGTCGGACAAGTACGGATCGATGGCCAGCCGCAGCGCGCGCCAGCGGATCAGGAATCCAGCCTGGCCCAGCCAGCTGACCCCCGGCTGCGGAGGATCCTCCGGGGCGTGCAGCAGCGTCTCCAGGTCACAGCGCTCGTCAGGCACAATGTCCATGCCAGTTCCACTCGGGATCCCCGCCGACACCCTTCAGCTCACCACCACTTGTCCGCCGCGCTGGAACACGCGTCGGGGAAACCCCTCCGACTTGATGTCGCCGTAGCTGTGCCCGGCGTCACCCGGGTACAGGCAGAGCGAAACGAGCGGCTCGTCACCGGTGTTGACCGAGCGGTGCGCCCAGTAAGGAGGCACGTAGATCAGTTTGCCCGGCGCGAACGCTTCCCACCGGCAGGCCCCCTCGGCCGTTTTCATCAGCATGAGTCCCTGCCCGCGCAGGCCCAGGTACGCTTCGCCGGTCTCGACCACCGCGTGGTAATGCCCCTTCGTCATGAAGTACTCGTCACCCACCTTGCCCGGGTACAGCCGGCTGACGCAGAACTTGACCTGGCCGTACTCTTCCGGCACCGGCGATTCAAACGTCTCGTAGTGGATCGGATCATGGTGCGCCGTGATGAGCTGTTCCAGAGCCTGCTCGTCGGCGTAGTAGCCGCGCATGTCCGAGGCGCGGCGCACGATCTGTGCGTGGGGATGGAGCATCACTCCGGCGGCGAGATCGAACTGAACACTGAAGGGTTCAATCAACGAAGTTCGGGGCGACATGCTCTGCCTTTCTGGTCTGGTCCAGTTGTTCGGGTCGACCCGGCCGGATGCGCCGACCGGCCGGCTCGCAGGGGTCTGTGTCACCGCGCCGCGGCGGCGATCCGCGCCAGTTCGTCGAATGCCGGACCGCTCGTGGGGATGTCGATGTGAAACACCTCCGCGATGACGCGCGTCCAGCCGTGCACGAAGTAGATCCAGCCGTCTTCGACCTGCAGGTCCCTCTCTGCCGCCTGCGCGCGGGCCAGTTCCAGGAACAGCAGGTCTCCGCGGTAGTTGAAATCCCACACCAGGCCGTGCGCCGGCCACTGCGCCTGCGCGGTGACCGGTGCGCCCGGGGCGTCCTTGCCCAGTCCCGTCGCGTTGATCACCAGCGCGCCCGGCTTGAGCGTGGCCAGGATCGCATCGGTATCGGCAGGCGCGGGGGTGTGATGATACTCCAACGGGATGTCGGCCCCGATCCGCTGGTGAAAGCGGCGCATCTCGTCGAGCCGCGGCGTGCTGCGATTGGTCACCACGATCCGCGCGGGCCGATTGCGGCCGTGCGTCTGCTGCAGCAGGTACCAGGTGATGGCGATCGCCGAGCCGCCGGCGCCCAGCACCAGCGCATCGGCCCCGGTGCGTTCCCAGTGCCGTTCCGGCAGGAACGCTTCCAGCGCCAAGCCACTCGTAATCGGGTCCTTCGCGTGACCCACCAGCTGATCGCCATCCTTCGAGATGCTGCTCACCTCACCCATCAGTTCGGCAAACGCATCGAGCCGGTCGAACTGGTCCCGGCAGGCATGCAGCAAGTCGAGCTTGTGCGTGGTGACCAGCGCGCCGCAGGAGAGCGGGTCGCGTTTGATGAACTCCACGGCGCGGCGATAATGCTCCGGCGCGTCGTGCCACTGGAAGTTCATCCCCTGGATGGCCACATCGCCCAGCCCGAGGTACTCAGCCCAGCAGGGAAAGACCTTCATAATCGACGATCGATGCGTCGACACACCAATGAAATACATGGTCCGCCGGGCGGCTGCCGGATAGGGAGCATCGGGGGTCAGCGCCCGGTGGGCGACAGGTTCACTCATGGCGTGACTTCCGTATGTTGTGCGCCCCACTGATGGAGCGATTCCAGCAGTTCTTTGTAGCGTGCCAGCCGCGCCGCATAGTAGGCGCGGCGCGTGCGATCCGGCGGGACTTGCCGGCCCGGTTTGACCCAGGCCGCGGCGGCAGCGGCGAGGTTCGGGAAGAGTCCGACGCCGTATCCCGCCAGGAGCGCTGCGCCGAGCGGAGCGCCCTCGTGGCGGCTGATGTTCACCAGCGGCACACCCAGCGCGTCGGCTTTGATCTGGCTCCAGGCCTGACTCTTCTCCCCCCCTCCCGTGATGCGGATCTCACGCACCGTCAGTTCGGGATTGACCGCCCGCAGGACCTCCTGGTAGACGCAGTACTCGAGCGCCACAGCCTCCAGCATCGCGCGGTACAGATGCACCGCCGTATGCGACCAGTTCAGTCCCGCCCAGCTGCCGCGCACCTGAGGCTGACTGGGATTCACACGCCCGCCCAGATGCGGCACGAAGACGGGATCCGACAGCTGCGGCTCCAGGCGGGCGGCGGCGCGGTCGAGTGCGGGCAGCGTCCGGCCGCCCGCCGCGAGCAGCTCCCGGGCGAACCACTCCAGGTTCATGCCGCCGCCGTTAATGTAGGCATACGGATGCCATAGGCCGGGAGTGGCCGACTGCCCCCAGCCGAGCGTGCCGTAGCGGGTGTCCGTCTTGAACTGCCGCGTGGTGGCCGCGAACACGGAAGCGGTGCCCGCCACATCGACGCATACGCCAGGCCGTGTCGCACCGCAGGCCAGAAACGAAGCGGCCGTGTCGCCACACCCCGCGATCACCGGGATCCCGGCCGGCAGCCCGCAGCGTCGGGCCATGCTTCCGGCGACCTGGCCAATGACTGCATGCGAGTCCACGATGCGCGGCAGCTTCGACAGCGGGACGTCGAACATGCGGCAGAGCCCTGCGTCCCACGCACCGCGCTGATTGTCCGCAAAACCGCTGAAGTGCAGGTAGCTCTTGTCGATGAAGGCGTGCGTCGCGTCCAGGCCGCACAGGCGCAGCGCTGCATAACCGCCAGGTTGCACGAACGCGGCAATCCGGTCGAACGTGTCGCTCCGCTCCTGTTTCCACCACAGGATCTTTGGTCCGTGATTGAAGCTCGCCGGCCCCCCCGTCTTGCGAATGATCTCCGCACCCGCCCGCTGCTGCATCAGCGCAATATAGCCGGCACAGCGTGTGTCGAGCCACGAATCGTAGGGGGTCACAGGCCGCCCCTCGGCGTCGATTCCCAGGATCCCCGCCATCTGCCCGTCGATGCCCAGCGCGGCCAGGTCGCCCGGCTTGGTGCCGCTCTGCGCGAGGCACAGCTTGATGCACCGGCAGACGCTCTTGAGCTGATCGTCCGGGTCTTCTTCGACGACGCCCGGTGCCGGCCGATGCAGACGCGACCGGCAGAAGGCGGTGGCCAGTGTACGGCCACGGCGATCGAACAGCACCGCCTTGGTGCCCTGCGTGCCGATGTCGATGCCCAGCAGTTGAGTTGGTGTCATGTGCCTTCCGCCACAAGTACGATCTTGCCGTCCGTCCCGGCCAGCGCGGCGTCGTAGGCTCCGCGCAGGTCCGCCAGTGGGAACACGTGTGAAACGACGCGTGTTAAATCAACCCGCTTGCCAGCCACCAGCCGGATGGCAATGCGATAGTCCTCCACAGCGCCGCCGGTCGTGCCGGTCACTCGCAGATTGCCGTAGTGGATCGCGTTGGTATCGAGCGGCACGGGGCCCGCCGTTCTGGGCAATCCGCCGAAGAGGCACAGGCGGCCAAAAGGCGCCAGCAGCCGGACGGCCTCCGCCTGCACCTCTGCCGCCGGGCACGCCGTGATCACCACATCGGCACCCTGCCCCCCCGTCGCGTGCCGCACGCGTTGGGCGACGTCCTCCTGCTGTGCGTCCAAGGCCAGGTCGCACCCCAGGTTCCGCGCCTGTTCCAGACGATCCGCCCGGACGTCGACGGCAATCAGCTTCGCCGCGCCGGAGAGGCGGCAGAGCAGGATGTGCATCAGACCGATCGGGCCGGCACCATAGATGACGACCGTGTCTCCCAGTTCGATGTGCGACGACCGCACACCATTGATGACACACGAAAAAGGCTCCAGCAGCGCAGCCTCGATATCGGAAACCTCGGGTGGCAAGGGGATGACGTTTCCCTGCGTCAC
>DAISIS010000201.1:0-9288 GCA_036821925.1 Pirellulaceae bacterium | reverse complement strand
CGGTGCCGTTCGGGCCGACCACCGACAGCCGCTCCCCTTTACGCACGTCAAACGAGATCCTGTCGAGCACCGGTTCGGGACCGAAATGCTTGGAGATGTCTTGTACGGACAGGAGGATCATGGGGTCTTTCCCGGAGGCTGCTGCAGGGGGCGGGGCGCACTGCCGGCCGCTCCGGCGGACAGGGCAGGCGAGCGGCCGGTCCCACCTGGTCCGGCTATTGTAGGCGGAGTTGCCATGCGCTGACAGTTGACGCGCGCGGCGATCGCGCTATGATTGCTCTACGTTCATCTCTTCTGCAGAATCCACAGCGCCATGACGGTGGCTGTGTCTCCTGAGCCCAGGTGCCCAGGAGAATATCTCTGCTGCCATTGACGGCGGCCCCTGTTGACCGAAGAAAGGAGTCGCCATGTCTGCTGCCTTGTTGTCTGAGAGGTGCCGGAGGTGGGTCGGCTGGCGGGTGCGGGCTGCCGCGCGTCTGGTGGTGGCCGGTTGCACGCTGACCAGTCTGGCCGCGCAGGCCGCGCCGCCCGATGTGCGTTTTGACGCCCCGTTTGTCGTCAGCTGTCGGGATGTGACGCCGGAGGAGTTTGCGGCGTCCAATCCGCATCACCGGCTGGTCGAAGCGCGGTTCGAGATCAGCGCGTTGTTGCCGGCCGGCGCGGCGCCCCACACGCTGCAGTACCTGTACCGGTTCATCAGTCCCACCGGCAGCCTGCAGATCGCGGACTACGGCCCCCGCACGTCCCAGGCGACGCCGCTGGCGGGCAATGTGAGTGTCGAGCGGCAGCAGGAACGCAGCCACTCGCTGGGCGCCTCGCTGGCGGGCGGCTGGCAGCCCTTTGCGCAGGGGACGGCCAACGCGGATCGGGCCGATAAGAGCACGGCCCAGATCCGCTATGAGCTCAAGCCGCCCAGGGAGGTGGCGCTAGTCGCCGGCACGCTGCAGCGCGGCACCGGGGTCTACTTCAAGCTCTTCCCGGCGGCCGACACGGTCGGGGAAGGAGCGCGCGACTTCGTGATCGTGATGCGGGTCGCCCGCGATTGGCGCGGGGACATCATGTACGTGCGGTGTGAAGCGCAGCAGGACCAGCGCGGCCGCCTGGTGTCGCGCGGTGTGTCGCGGTTCGTGGTGGGGCTGCACGCCGCCGGGGATGACGCGGCGCGGACGGCCGCCGAGAATCTGAACCTCGCCGAGCTGACGCTGCGCCATGCGGTGGCTCAGCGGCAGCAGGAAATTGCGCGGCGCGCGATGCCGACGGTCGTCCACCGCGTGGGGGCTTTGCTGGACATGTATGATCCGCGCATTCCTGACACGTGGCTCGAACGGCTCGTGTACGGCCCGGCCGACCTCGACCAGTACGGCTTCGTGGACCACCTGCCTGACGACGTGCGCCGCCTGGCCGATCACTACGCGCAGGCCAAACGCAGCCTGTGCGAGTGCAGCGGCAGGCGGCTCTCCGCGCGCCAGGACCCGTTGGCGCTCGGCGCGCGATGAGGCCGGCCCTCTGGCTGCGGCCAGCTAATCGAAGGTCCGGCACACCAGGCCGCCGTCGGCCAGGATCGTCGTGCCGGTGATGTAGGCGCCGGCGTCGCTCGAGAGCAGCAGCACGGGGCCCACCATGTCCGCGACCTGCCCCCAGCGTTTGACGGCCGTGCGGTCGGCAAACCGCTGCTTCTGTTCGGCGTCGAGCAGGCTCAGCGGCAGATCGGTCAGGATGGGGCCCGGCGCCAGGCAGTTGACGGTGATGCCGAACGGTCCGAGTTCCAGCGCCTGGGCCCGGGCCATGCCCACCAGGGCGGCCTTCGTGCCGGAATACAGTCCGCGTCCGGGGTTCGACGCGACTGCCATGACCGACGAGGTGTAGACGATCCGTCCCCAGCGCCGCGCGATCATGCCGGGCACCAGCGCGCGCGCCAGACGCATGCAGCTGGTGAAGTTCAGCTCGAGAATCTCGTCCCAGACGGCGTCGGTGGTATCGGCGAGCGTCTGGGGGCGATTGGTGCCGGCGTTGTTGAACAGGATGTCCACCTTGCCCATGCGGTGCAGCGCTTCGTGCGCCAGCTGATCGACGCGCGCGCGATCCAGCATGTCGACGACGGCGTATTCCACGCGCACCGGCAGGGACTCCGCGATCTCCCGGGCGGCCGCCTGCAGCTCGGTTTCGTGGCGGGCGCAGATCAGCACATCGGCCCCGGCTTCAGCGTACGCGCGGGCCACCCCTTTGCCGATCCCCTTGCTGCCACCGGTGACCAGGGCTGTCCGGCCCGTCAGATCGAACAGGGATGCCAACATGCGGCAGGATCCTCACGCGCGCAAGTGCGTCTGGGCCGGGACAGCGTGGGCTGGCGCGTCCGCATCCGACGCGTCCCGCGCGGTGATTCAGCGGACCGCCGCCAGGGCGTCCACAACCAGGTCACCGACTTCGGCGGTGCTGTAACCCATCTTCCCCGCGCTCTGGCTCTTCATCTTCGTCCCCGTGACTGCCTGGATGGCCTGCATCACGCGCGCACCCGCCGCGGGCTGGCCGGTGTGTTCCAGCAGCATCGCCACAGCGCCGATGGCGGCGATCGGATTGATCACCTGCTGCCCCGTGTATTTCGGTGCGCTGCCTCCCATCGGCTCGTACATGCTGCAGCCACCCGGATCCGGATTGATGTTCCCGCCTGCGGCGACTCCCATGCCGCCCTGCAGGATGGCGCCGAGGTCGGTGATGATGTCGCCAAACATGTTGGTGGTCACGATCACGTCGTAGTATTCGGGGTTCTTGACCATCCACATGCAGCACGCGTCGACATGGTTGTAATCGGCCTGCACATCCGGGTACTCGCGCGCCACGTCCCGGAACGTGCGATCCCACAGGCTGTGGCCGTAGGTCAGCACGTTGGTCTTGGCCACGAGCGTCAGCCGCCGGCCTTTCGGGTTATTGCGCCGGCGGGTGAAATCGAAGGCCCAGCGGATACAGCGTTCGCAGCCTTTGCGGGTATAGATGGCGGTCTGGGTGGCCACCTCGTCGGGCGTGCCCTTCTTGAGGAATCCGCCCACGCCGCAGTACATGTCTTCCGTGTTCTCGCGGACGACTACGAAGTCGATATCGGCCGGGCCCTTGCCGGCCAGCGGCGTCTCCACGCCCGGGTACAGCTTCACCGGACGGAGGTTGATGTACTGGTCGAGCTGGAACCGCAGTTCCAGGAGCAGGCCTTTCTCCAGAATGCCCGGGGGCACATCGGGATGTCCCACAGCGCCCAGCAGGATCGCATCGAACGTGCGCAGACGCTCGACGGCGCCCTCGGGCAGCACCTCGCCGGTCCGCAGATACCGTTGGCCGCCGTAATCAAACTGCTCCAACTCGTACTGGAACTTCTCCAGGGCGGCGACGGCCTGGAGTACCTTGAGCGCTTCCGTAGTGACTTCGGGACCGGTGCCATCACCGGGGATGACGGCAATTCTCAGCTTGTTCATGCGAGGGGATCTCACTAGGCGGGATGACGGAGTAGGGCCTGCGCGGTCAGTTCTGGCTGAACCCGAACTGCACACGTGCGTCGTGGCCGAGCGGGTCCTTGATGAAGCGGCGATAGCATTCCGCGCACAGATCGAATCGGCGCCGCTGGTACAGGTCGTCGCTGACCAGGTCGCTGTCGGAATCCTCGAGTCGCTCGAGGATCTCCTGGACTTCCGTCAGGTGATCCCGATCATCTTCGAACTCGTCGACCTCCAACGGCTCCATGGCAGCTTCAACTTCCAGCTTGACCACGTAGCGGAGTTCCTCTTCGGGGTTAATGATCCGCTTGCAGCGGTCGCACGAGTAATGGATCATCACTCGAAATCCTTGTGTGAAGCACAGGAGGTGGCAGGCGAAGTCCGTTTTCCGCCTGACGTATCAGAGCACTCGTCATCCTAATAGGCGAGCGCGCCGCGAAGCAAGCGGTTTCCCGGTTTTTTTGCGCATCTGCGAAAGGTTTTCTGCCGCACCATGCGCCGCATGCCGTTGGCGCGGACCGCGCGCAACGCATGTCATGCTCGGACAACACAGACCGCGCGTCTCGGTGCGGTTGTGCCGGATTGAGAAAAGCGTCTGCCGGGCCCGGGCCGGGCGCCGGCAGACGCTGAGGAAGATCGGCCGCCGCTATCTTCGTCGTAGGAGAAGATTTGAATCCCTTGCGCGGGGCTGCAGGGCAACCGCTATCGGGTCGCTTCTGCGAAGCGCCGGGCAACTTCGTCCCAGTTGACGACGTTCCAGAACGCCGTGATGTATTCGGGGCGCCGGTTCTGGTACTTCAGATAGTAGGCGTGCTCCCAGACGTCGAGGCCCAGGATCGGCGTGTGACCCTCCATCAGCGGGCTGTCCTGATTGGCGGTGCTCTCCAGAACCAGTTTGCCGTCTGCCACGCTCAGCCAGGCCCAGCCGCTGCCGAACCGCGAGGCGGCGGCGGTGGAGAACAGTTCCTTGAACTTGTCGAAGTTGCCGAACGCGGCGTCGACGGCTTTGGCCAGCGCGCCCGACGGATTGCCGCCGGCTCGGGGCGCCAGGACGGTCCAGAACAGCGAGTGGTTGGCGTGCCCGCCGCCGTGGTTGCGCACGACGGTGCGGATGTTCTCGGGTACCGCATTCAGGTCGGAGACGAGTTTCTCGACGCTCAGCGCCTCGAGGGGTGAGCCGGCGATCGCTTCGTTCACTTTCGTGATGTACGCCTGGTGATGTTTCGTGTGATGGATCTCCATCGTCCGCGCGTCAATGTGCGGTTCCAGCGCGTCGTAGGCATAGGGCAGTTTGGGGAGCGTGTAGGCCATGGTTTTCAACGTCCTTTCCACAGAGAAACCCAATGTTGGCAGCCGATTTATTGGGCTTTGTAGCGCGCCGGGGCCCGCTGACAAGTGCGCGCCGCTGTGTTCCAGACGAGGTGGCCGGTCAGCGCGGGTGGGGGCCGCCGCCCCAGCGCCGCAGCGCCCCCCAGAACCGCCCGAAACGCGAGGGTCGGCCCTGGGGCTGCCCCGGGGCGAAGCTGCCGTCGAAGGTCTGGGCCAGGAAGTAGGACTTGAGGCTGGCCGACAGCTGCCGCGCCCGCTCGTCCGCGTTGCCGCGCCGCCGGTCACGGTTGTTGGCCAGCGCGATGGCCACGTGGATCATCGTGCAGGGGGAGCCGGGTGCGGACCGGTTGCGTTCGTCCACCCGCCGCTCGCCAAACTGCAGCGACACGAGCAGGGAGATCGGGCGGTCGGCGTGGCGGCGGCTGCTGGCCGCCTGCTTGGTAATCTGCAGCTGCAGTTTGCCATCTTCCGTGGCGACAATCTCGGCGTGGTGGTCCGACACGAACCCGCGGAGTTTCTCCATCGTCACGGCCAGCGGCACGGCGGTCAGGAGCGTTTCTTCGAGGAGTCGGGTGGAGGGGCGCGCGCGGAACCAGCGCCGCCACATGTGCCGGCGCGTCTCCCGCGCGTTGTGCGGCACGCCCGTGCCCAACTGGACCACGCGGTTGCGCCCCGCAGCCTTGGCACGCAGCAGCGCCCGGTCCGCCCGCCGCAGCATCGTCTCAGGGGTGTCGCCGGCCTGGATCTCCGTCACACCAAAGCTGGCCGTGATCGGCCGGTGCTCCAACGACGGGTGCGTGGTCAACTCCAGTTCGCGGCGGATCTTCTCGGCCCGCGCCGTCACGGTCGCGTTGTCGCAGTCGGCGCAGAGGATCACGAATTCCTCCCCGCCGTAGCGGGCCACCAGGTCGCCCTGCCGGCAGCAACGCTGGAGCAGCGTGCCAAAATACACCAGGACTTCGTCGCCGGCCTGGTGGCCGTAGGTGTCGTTCACGTCCTTGAAATGATCGATGTCGCACATGATGAGGGCACAGGGACGGCCACGCCGCTCGTGGTTCTCCACGAACTCGATCAGCACGCGATCGAATTCCGCCCGGTTGGCCACCTGGGTCAGCGGATCGCGGGTGGCTTTCATGTGGAGCGTCTGCACCCGCTCCTCCAGGTTGATCTGTGAGGAGGCGTCATGCAGCAGCAGCGTGGCGCCGTGCATGATGCCGTCGCGCCCGATCACCGGGACGGCGTGCACGTCCACGCTCAGGCGCTCCTTGTTCCGGCCGTTGACGGTCAGCCGGCGGAGCGTCTGGATGCGGGAGTTGAGGGCCAGGTGCACAGGGGAATTCTGGACGTCGATGTCCAGATTGTTTTCGTCCCGCATGCCAATGGCATCCGGCGACCATGGGGTGTGGAGCACCTGGGCGGCCGCCAGGCCGGTCATCTCTTCGGCGGCACGATTCCACAGCAGGACGCTCAGCTGCGTGTCGATGAAGATGACGCCGTCGTGCATGCTGTCCAACAGCTTCTCGTGGAACAGGCTGTCGATGACCGCCATGTCCAGCGCGTCGTCGAGGCTCGCTGCCGACCGGCGCCACAGCTCGTTGGACTGCTCGTAGCTCAGTTCGTGCAGCCAGCGCCTGGCAATCTGGGGACTCATCGATATCTGCCGGGTGGCCAGCGAGTCGCAGAACTGTTCGACCAGCACCGGATCAAACTGCGTGCCGGCACAGGCCAACAGCTCCGCCGTCGCCCATTCGCGCGACATCGCCCGGCGATACACCTGCTCTGTCGTCATCGCGTCGTACGCGTCGAGAATCGAGACGATCCGCGCGCCGATCGGCAGGTGCGGGCCGCGCCGGTCGAACCCGGGGCGACTCCCGTCGTACCAGGCCGGCGCGTACTTGACGATGCTCAGCACCTCCTGGGAGGCGCAGCAACTCAGCAGGATCTGCTCGCCGATGGCACGCCGCTGGTCGAGCGTCGCACGCTCTTCCCGCGTGAGCGGATCGGGCTTGAGCAGCACCTGGTCGGGAATGCCGATCTTGCCGATGTCGTGCAGCAGTGCCGCGACCTCCAGCACGTCCCGCTGCGAATCCTCCAGCTTGAGCAGGGGACCCCAGGAGGAGCACCCCAAGGCGACGCGCAGGCAGTGCGCCGCCGTATCGGGATGACGGGCACGCAGCGCCGCAAACAGACTGCTGGCCAGGCCCAATCGCACCTGCGCCAGCTGGTTCTGATACTTCACCTCCACCGCGCTCGACAGGCCGGGGGGCATGCTCTGCGTCGGCGCCGCGCCACGCCGGGGAAACGGGGTGGTCTGGGTACAGAGACGCTGGTCCGCCTGCGCCGCGCGCGGCGGCCCGCCCAGCGGTGGTTCGACGGTGGGGATTGGCTGACTATCCATGGACAAGCCCAAACAGTACCCGAGCCCGTGCCCCCAGTGGCGGTGGTAATGATTGTGTGGAGCAAGGTCCGATAAGCGGGGAAACAGCGCTCGAGTGCCCTGTGCCAAGGAAAACCTAGTTCGCTACCGGGGTATGGTCAAACTGCGCGCGCGGCGGTCGGCGCGGGCGACCGGCGGAGCCGCGCAGGCTGGACGAGTCGCGGCGATTATGCCACATCCTCCGGGGAGGGCGGGGCAGAAAGCGGAGGGACGCGGTTCAGGTTTTGGGGTGGCCCGTGCCGAATTCCAACAAGGGACCGAAGGGAATCGTCCAGCAGAGCGGCAGGATGCCATGGACTTTCGACGAAGCAGTCACAGTGACGAACGGCGGCGGCGGGTGTTGATCGACGATGCCGGTCAGCACCTGGCGGAGGCGTTGCCCGCGCCGCGCCGGGCAGACGGCGCAGGTCGTGCGGCTGCCGAACCGGCCAAGACGTATCTGGAAGCGGCCTTGTCGTCGCGCCAACGGCGGGTCGTCGACCTGATTCCGACACGGCGCTGGACCCTGCTGCTGTTGCTGCTGCTGGCCGTCTGTGCCGCCACCGCTCTGGAGGCGCTCTACGGCTGCGTGGCGCTCGGCTACACGCCGCTGTGCATCGACCAGGTGCCGGCCGTAGACCTGGCCCGCTCGGGCAACATCGCCGACTGGTTTTCCAGCTGTCTGCTGCTGGCTGCCGCCGGACTGGGCGTGCTCACCTACCTCATCCGCCGCCACCGTGTCGACGACTATCGCGGGCGGTATCGCATGTGGTACTGGGTCGTGCCGTTGCTGGTGCTGGCCAGCCTCGAGCAGGTTGCCGACCTGTTCGGGTCGCTGCGCGCCGCGCTGCTGGTGCTGGCCGGCATTCCCCACTACGCCGACGCCGCGCTGATCTGGTCGGCGGTGCTGGGGGTGGTCGCCACCGCGGTCACTGTCCGCCTGACGCTGGAAATGCGCGGCTGCCGCCTGGCGATGCTGAGCCTGGCGGCGGGCCTGGCCTGCTACGGACTCCGGCAGGCTGCCGAACTGAACTGGATCCTGGCCACGCCGAGTGTGCTGCGGGTGATGGCCACGGCTGGCCTCGTGCTGCTGGGCAACATCTGCGTACTGCTGGCCCTGAGCCTCTTTGCGCGGTACGTGTACCGGGACGCGCGTGGCGAGATCGTGCGCAAACCGCGGGCGGCCCGTCCGGAGAAACAACCCCGCCGCCGGCAGCGCAGCAGCTCGGCCGCCAGCCGCGGGGATGCGGCTGCAGCCCCTGCGCGTGCGGTGACGGCCAGCTCCGGCAGTGGGACGAAGATCCGTGTCGACCAGCCGCACGCGCCCGCCGCGTCGGCCACCCCCGCGGCCACCGCGCCCCGGGCGGCGGCACCCATTGCGGCGGCACCCGCCAAACCAGAACGCACGCGTGGAGCCGCCGAATCCTCACCCGCACGCTCGACCGCGGCGCGCAGCAGCGCGGCCGCGGTGGCGACGGCGCGTCCGGCGGCGCAGCCGGCTGAGCACGCCGAGCTCGACGAGGAGGACGGGGGCGACAATCTGTCGCGCGCCGAACGCCGGCGCCTGCGCAAGCTGCAGCGCCGGGAAAAACGCCAGGCGTAGACGCAGCCGGCAATCCCCCATGGCCCCTTTGACGGGTGAATGTGCGGGGCTCTATCCTGAGCGTTTTCCCGTGCTCAGCGCTTTGAGGCCCGATCATGATACGCACGCGGTTCGCACCCAGCCCGACCGGTTATCTGCACATTGGTGGCGTCCGCACGGCGCTGTTCAACTGGTTGTTTGCCCGCCAGCATGGGGGCCAGTTCATTCTGCGCATCGACGACACGGATCAGCAGCGCAACGTGACGGAAGCGCTGCAGCCGATCCTGGACGGCTTCCGGTGGCTGGGCATCGATTGGGATGAAGGGCCCGACGTGGGGGGGCCGTACGGCCCGTATTTCCAGTCCCAGCGACAGACGCGCCACCAGACGGCGGTGAAGCAGTTGTTGGACAGCGGTCACGCATACCGCGACTACGCGTTGCCTGAGGAACTCCAGGCGGAACGCGAAGCGGCGGAAGCGGCG
>DAISIS010000200.1:0-9365 GCA_036821925.1 Pirellulaceae bacterium | reverse complement strand
GTCGATTCGCGTGGTGATGGAGTTCGACAACATCGAGACGTTCAAGCAGGCTGTCGAGATCGGCGCCGGGGTGAGCATTCTGCCGGAGCCGACGGTCAACATGGAGACCCAGATGGGCACGCTCGTTGCGGTGCAACTCATTGCCCCGCAGTTGCAGCGGCCCGTGGCCATCGTCCACCGCCGCCGAAAGGTCTTTACGCCGACGGCAACGAAATTCGTGGAATTGTTGCGCCAAGTCCAAGATCACCCCCACGAGGAGCCCGAGAACACCGTTGAGGAATGAGAGCCGATCGAAATCGGCGGCCAGGCCGAGGCGCACGCGCTGAGGCGAGTGTTGAGTTGAGCGAACCACGGAGCGGAGACTCCGTGAGTTCCGCACCCGCGGCCACGGAGCTTGTACCGTCGGCTCATCATGAACCAGACCGTTCACCGGCGACTCTCCAAGTCCTGCGCGCCACGCCACGCCACGCCATCTCCAGCCCCAGCACCTATTCTGTAACCTATCGTTTCTCCGTCGCATGATAGAGCAAGAAACGCCCGTCACCGTATCTCCGCCGGGGAACGCCGTTTACGTGTTGCCGGGTACGCGTCTGCTCGAGGCATTGGCGGCCGCCGGTGTGGCCCTGGATCTGCCGTGCGGGGGCGAGGGAACTTGCGGCAAGTGCCGGGTTCGGGTCACTCGGGGAACGTTGGAGCCCGGGGCCGCCGAGCGTCGAGCCTTTTCGGCGGAAGAAGTCGAAGGGGGGATTCGGCTGGCATGCCAGGCCGTGGTCCAAGGGCCGCTCAGCGTCGAGATTCCGCCCACATCGCTCTTGGCGAGCACCTACAAGATCCTCGCCCGTACCGAGGGGACGGAGTCTGTAGCCGTTGATCCGGCGGTAGAAAAGCGCTATGTCGAATTGCCGTCCCCGGAACGCGGCGACGATGTATCGGATCTGAGCCGACTCCAGCGTGCCATCGGTCCGGTTGAGAGCGACTTGGAGTTGCTCCGCGAGTTGCCCAAGCGATTGCGGGAGATCGCGTTTCGGGGAACCGCCGCGATCGTTGGCGGTCGCCTGATCGACTTCGAGCCGGGCGACACCGAACGAGGGGCGTTTGCCGTTGCCGTTGACGTCGGCTCCACGACGCTGGTGGCCATGCTTCTCGATGTTCACCGTGGAGAGGAACTCGCCACGGCCGCACGGCTCAACCCACAAACCCGGTTCGGCGACGACGTGCTCTCTCGCATCCTCTACTCTCAGGAGAAGGCCGAGGGCCTTGCCGAGTTGCAGCGGGCCGTGATCGTCGCGGTCAACGAGATGATCGGTGAGACCGCGGACCAGGCCGGAATCGCGCGGACGCAAATCTACGAGATCGTTGTGTCGGGCAATACCACGATGCAGGAGTTGCTCCTGGGCATTGACCCTCGATACCTCGGCGAGGTGCCGTTCGTGCCGGCGACGTCCGAACGGGTCCTCGTGCCCGCGTCGAGCCTGGGCATCGACATCCATCCGCGCGGCCGGGCCTACGTCATGCCGGTGATCGGCGGATTCGTGGGCGGCGATACGGTTTCGGGACTCCTGGCCACAGGGCTCACGGAACGACCTGGCCCGTCGCTTCTGGTCGACATCGGCACCAACGGCGAGATTGTCCTCTGGGCCAACGGCAAGCTGTCGGCAGCATCGACGGCGGCGGGGCCGGCGTTCGAGGGCGCGAGGATCGCGCACGGCATGCGGGCCAGCACCGGGGCGATCGAGAAGGTGCTGGTGGACGGGCGGCTGAAGGTGAACGTCATCGGCGGCGTTCGGCCCATCGGGCTGTGCGGCTCCGCCCTCATCGACGCCGTTGCCGAATTGTTGCGGCACGGCGTCCTGAAGTGCGACGGACGGCTTCCGCAGCCTGGCCAGTTGGGCGAGGAGGTGCTGCCCGACCTCCGTCGGCGGATCGTGTCCGACAACGGCAAGT
The DNA here is from genome assembly GCA_036821925.1 of Pirellulaceae bacterium. Lineage (GTDB taxonomy): Bacteria > Planctomycetota > Planctomycetia > Pirellulales > Pirellulaceae > JAAYDI01. Next base: position 7,421 of record DAISIS010000200.1, on the reverse strand, counting down.
CGGCCTTCCTTCTGGCCGAGGCCGACGAATCAGGCACGGGCAAGCCCGTGCTGCTGATCCAACGCGACTTCCGCGAGCTGCAATTGGCTTCCGGGGCGATCCGCGCGGGGATCGCCACCTTGCTCCGCCGGCAAGGGCTGACCCCTGCCGATCTGCAAAGCGTCCTCGTGGCAGGCGGCTTCGGCAACTTCATCCGCCGCAAGAACGCCCAGCGGATTGGCCTCTTGCCCCACGAGATTCCGCGACAGCGGATCCTCTACCAGGGCAACACGTCGCTGGCCGGGGCGCGCTTGGCTGCGGTCTCGAAGACGGCCCGGCAGACGGCCGAAGAACTCGCGCGCCGCACCGAACACGTCGACTTGTCGAGCGATCCGCACTTCCGCTGGTCCTTCGCCGAGTCGATGATCTTTCCGAACGAAGCGTGATGGAGCGGGCGACGGCCTTTGCTGCGGCGGCGCAGTATGCCAGCAGCATGCTCGACCGTGGGCAGCCATGCCGCTGTCGCAGAACCAGTCTCTGCCGGCCTCGCTTGGGCATCGCGCGAGGCTCTAGCTGAAGTCCCGCGACTGGGAGGTCAAATCCTGCATCCGTGCGGAGAGGTCTTCCAACCTCGACACCAAAACGTGAATCACCAGGCCCTCGCGTTGAAGCCGGCCGTGGGCCAGCAGGACGGTGGCGCCGAGGGCTGCAGCGCGGAATTTCTTCCACACGTCGGGTCGGATGATGAGATTGGCCACTCCGGTCTCATCCTCCAGGGTAACGAAGGTAATTCCCTTGGCCGTGCCCGGCCGCTGACGCACGAGCACGACTCCCGCCACCCGCACCGGCTTCCCGTTGGGCCACGTCGCAAGCCGCTTTGAGGGAACAACGTCCATGGCCCCGAGCCCCGTGCGCAAGAAGCTCATCGGATGAGCCCGCAGCGATAGCCCCGTGGCCCGGTAGTCGGCAAGAACCTCTTGCGCGGGGGACATGGGAGGCAGGGAGGCAGAGATATCAGATTGCAGATTGCGATCTTCCTCGTCATCAAAAAGCGGCAACTGCTCCTGCTTCGTCCCCTGCGCCAGCGCATGCCACATCGCCCCGCGGCGGTCCAGTCCCAGGGAGTCGAACGCCCCGGCCTTGGCCAGGCGCACGATCACGGCCCGCGAAAGCCCCGTACGCCGGGCAAAATCGTCCACCGACCGGAACCGCCCCGCGGCCCGGGCCGCCTCGATCTGATCGGCATGTGTCTCGGAAAAACCATGGACCGTGCGGAGGCCGAGACGAAGCGCGGGGGAATGACTTGGGGAGAGTGATGAGGGAAGAACCGCGTCCTCAACATTGCCGGATGCATCGCGTGAGTGATCCTCTGTTTGGCAGGTCGGCTCCTCTTCAATGTGATATTTGATATTTGATCGTCGATATTCGATGTTTCCCTCCAGCGTACAGTCCCACCGGCTATGGTTCACGTCCACCGCCCGCACCTCGACGCCGTGCTCCCTTGCATTGCGCACCAGTTGCGCGGGCCCGTAGAACCCCATGGGCTGGCTGTTCAAGAGCGACGCCGTGAACGCCGCAGGATGATGGCACTTGAGCCAGGCCGACACGTAGACCAACAAGGCGAAGCTGGCGGCGTGCGACTCGGGGAAGCCGTATTCCCCGAACCCGCGGATCTGGCGGAACACCGCCTCCGCATACTCCGGCGCGAGTCCGTGAGCCCGCATCCCGTCGATGAGCTTCTTGCGGAACTGATCGATGACGCCCGGCCGGCGCCACGCGCCCATGGCACGGCGCAACTGGTCGGCCTCGCCGGGCGTGAACCCCGCGGCTACGACGGCCAGCCGCATCGCCTGCTCCTGGAAGAGCGGCACGCCGAGCGTTTTTTCGAGCACCTCGCGGATCGCAGGGCTGGGGTACGTGACCGCCTCTTCGCCGTTGCGCCGTCGCAGATAGGGATGCACCATGTCGCCCTGAATCGGCCCCGGTCGCACGATCGCCACCTCGATCACCAGGTCGTAGAAGCAGCGGGGTTTGAGACGCGGCAACATGCTCATCTGCGCCCGGCTCTCGATCTGGAACACGCCCATCGTGTCGGCGCGGCAGATCATGTCGTACACCCGTGCATCCCCGGCGGGAATCCGCGCCAGCGTCACGGGGCGCCCTGTGTGCTGGTGGATCAGATCAAAACAGCGGTGAATGGCGGTGAGCATACCCAGTGCCAGGCAATCGACCTTCAACAGTCCCAGCGTGTCGAGGTCATCCTTGTCCCACTGGATCACCGTCCGCCCGGCCATGGCCGCATTCTCAATCGGCACCAGCTCGCACAGCGGGCCCTGCGTGATCACCATGCCCCCCACATGCTGCGACAAATGCCGAGGAAAGCCGGTCAGTTCCGTGACGAGATAGACGAGCCTGCGCCCCGTTTCGGAGGCGGGATCCAGCCCCACCTGGCGACACCGTTCCGCCAGGTGCGCGTCGTCTGCATGGCCGTCCACCTGCCGGGCCAAGGCATCGACGCAGTCGAGCGACAGGCCAAGTGCCTTGCCGACGTCGCGGATTGCGGAACGGGTCCGATACGTGATCACGACGCCGGTCATGCCCGCCCGTTCGCGCCCGTATTTGCTGTACAGATACTGCAGCACCTCCTCCCGCCGCTCGTGCTCGAAATCGACGTCAATATCCGGCGCTTCCTGGCGTTCCCGGCTGACAAACCGTTCGAACAGGACGTCCATCTGCTCGGGATCGACCGAGGTGATCCCCAGGCAGTAACAGACGGCCGAATTGGCAGCCGAGCCGCGGCCCTGGCACAGGATGTGGCGGTGGCGGGCCAAGCGAACCAGGTCCCAGACCGTGAGGAAGTAGGGTTCGTAATGCAGTTCCCGGATCAGCGCCAGCTCGTGCTCAAGCAGACGACGGACCTTGTCCGGCACCCCCGCAGGATAACGCTGGCACGCGCCCTGCCAGGTCAGCTGCTGCAGGTACTCGAACGGAGTCCGCCCGGCCGGGGCCAGCTCGGCCGGATATTCGTACCGCAGTTCATCGAGCGAGAACTGGCAGCGGGACGCGATTTCCAGCGTGCGCTGCAGCGCTGCCGGCACTCGGGAAAACGTCGCACGCATGGCCTCCCGCGTGTGCAGGTGCCGCTCGGCGTTCGGCTGCAGCCGGTCCCCGGCCTCGGCCACCGTCAGCCCGTGACGGATGGCGGTCAGCACGTCCTGCAGCGGCAGACGCTCACGCGCGTGATAGAGCACGTTGCCGGACGCCACTAATGGCAGACGACTGCGTCGTGACTGGGACAGCAACTCGTCCAGCTGCCGCTGATCATCCGGACCGCGATGGAACGCGGCTAGCAGATAGCCGCGATCCCCGAACAGGTCCCGGAACTGACTCAACGCGTCGCGCCACGTGGTTGCGGGGGCCGCTGCGAGGGCCGCACCGCGGTCCGGCGCCGGACCCGGCTCCCACTGCGCTGTCGCCACCAGGCCGGCCAGCAATCCTTGCGCGTGCTGCGCCAGATCGTCAAAACGCAGCGCGCAGGCTCCCTTGCCCGCCCGCCGCCGGCCCAGCGTGATGAGACGCGCCAGCCGGCCGTACGCGGCCCGGTCGGGAGCCCAGAGCACGACGGGAGGGGCGTCCTGCAGCGTGATCTCGGCCCCGATGATCAAAGGCAGCCCGTGCGCGCGAGCGGCCGCATGCGCACGAACCACGCCGGCCAGCGTGTCGCGGTCCGTCACCGCCAGCGCGGCATAGCCTAACTCCGCCGCCCGCTCCACCAGCTCCTGCGCATGGGACGCCCCTTCCAGAAACGAAAAGTTGGTCTTGCAGTGCAGCTCGGCATAGCCCGGCAGCGCAGACGGGCTGCCCGCCCGTCGGGTGCGCGGGCCAGAACGCGGGCCAGGCACGCTGCCTGCCCGGCGGCTGTTGTGCGTGGATGCTTCAGCAGGTTCCATGCGTTACGACTCCGAGGGGGGGCAGAGCGAATGCAGAAATGCCTGCAGCAGGCGCTGGACCTCCGCCAGGTGGCGTGTAATTTCCTCCTCCTGTTCGCCGGACCAGTACTGCAGTCGCCCGGCCATTACGAGCTGATGCTCCAGGTGCCGCAACGTGCGCTGCGCGCGTTGCAGCCCCAGCAGGAATGTGGAAGCGCGCTGGCTGTCATGTGCGGCTACATGCAGGGGAACCGCGAGCGCCAGACGGCGCAGCTGGAACCCCAGCCCCAGGCGTTCGGCCAGCGGCAGTGCGGCCGTGCTGTGATAGATCACTTCGGCCAGCTCCACAGCGCGCTGCCACAGCAACAGATCTTGATACGAATACATCACAGCGGTCCTTCTGCACGGGCGAACGGCGCGCCAGACTCCCCACGTCCTCCGGACCGCCTGACCCGTCCGCCCCGGCGAAAATGCCCCTACGAACTCTGGAATGGCCCCTCAACCGAACAAGCCGTGCAGGAACCACTGGTTGTCATCGAGTTGCCGAAAGATCCAGAACCAGTGCCCCTGGTCGGTTTCCACCCGATAGTAATCGCGCCGCACCGATCGCCCGCGCCACCAGCCGGTTTCAATCCGTTCGGGACCCCAGTAGCGGGCGATGTGGTGCGTACGCCGCTGGAAGTGAAAACGGACGGGAGGGCCGTCGGGGACAACGGCGATTACCGGCAGCGCAAGGGGTGGCGAACGCAGATGAAGAGGGCGTGCCAGACACGCTCCGTGCCGCTCTTGAAGCGCCGGCTGCGGCGCGCGGCTGCGCGTACGTCGCCGTGCAGTGAGCGAGACATAACGGAAGGCCCGCTCCGGTTGCCCGTCAGCTTCCAGCTGGGGACGCACCACCGCGGCCGATCCCAGCCGGCTGCTCAGACGATCCACCAGCTGCGCCAGCTGCAGCGGTGCAGGCCGGCCACGGTCCGGAAACAACTCTCGCTGGCGGCGCACCAGGGGCGCCGTGTGCACAGCTTCCAGCACCAGCTGCTCTACCAATCCCGGCAGCACCAGCTGCTCCAATTGCAGCTGCACCAGCTGCGTCAGATGCTCCACCGACGCCGTCGGCTGAAACAGATTGATCCGCAGGGTCACGGCTTCCGCCCCGGCCGCCGCAGAGGATGGCTCCGGCCGCGCCTGCTGCCGCCGCGCCGACGTGGCACAGCGCAAGCGGCACTCCAGCACAAGAACGCCCGCGCCGCGCGCTGCCACGTGGCGAACCACCTGAACGAGCAATTGTGCCAGCAGCGAAACCAGCACCGCGTGACGATCGGTGGGATGTTCCAGGAACCTGTCGGCCTGGAACACGGGCGGCGCCCGATGCGCCACCAGCACCTCAGCCGCCTGGCCCCGCAGCTGGTCCCACCGCTGCAGGAGGAGATCGCCAAACCGCGAAGCCAAACTTCCTCGCGGTAAAGCCGCCAGCTGGCCGATCTGCAGCAGACCGAGTTGTTCGAGCAGCGTGATCGTGTCGGCCGGCAGGCGTAACGCGCGAATCGGTAACGACTGCAAGACGGTCCAGCTGTCGGCAGCTGATACCACCAGGTAGGTGGAACCACCACCGGGAGCGTCGGCGTCCGCAGGAACCAGCCGCTGCGCTGACTGCGTGGCATAATGCGCCAGCGCCCACGCGGCACTCAGCGTGCCGGCCAGCGCCACCCGAACACAGTAGCCCCGTTGCTCCAACGCCTCCGCCACCTGACGCGCCAGCGCCTGTTCGCCGCCGAAGTGCGAGGCCAGGCCGGTAACGTCGAGCAGCAGGTAATCGGGCACGCCGGAGAGAGGCTGAACCCCCGGCGCAAACGACGTGTGCTGGTCCAGCCCCACCAGCGGACTGAACCGCTCGCACCACTGGGCCAGTGCGGCCAGCGCTGCGGCGTCTGCAGCCGCATCGTGTGGCGCGACGTACGCCGCCGGGTCGAAGGTCGCGGCTTCGCTGAGCGGCATGCCGCGCCGCACGCCAAGTCGATAGGCGGCCTGGGAACAAGCCAACACACATTGCCCGCGACGCGGCTCGTGATCGTGCAGGATGATCGCGCGACCTTTAAGCGCGGGCTGAGCGACGACCAGACGCTGAATAGGCCAACTCGGCAGCCGGAGGCACAGAATACGCTTCATGGGGACCACTCACAGCCTGCATCACGCCGGTAACTTCATCAATTTCCAGCTCCACCGTTCCGCCACTCCAGACCTGCCGGCACCGCGCAAGCTCCACACGCAGCCGCCGACCCGTACGCACCTCCTCCCGGCCACAGACGCACGGATGAATCGACAACTGCAGGGCAGACCACGAAGGTTGCTGCCGCGCGGCACTGCCCCGCACCAGGATCCCCAGCCCGCTACCACTTTCAGCCGCCAGTTGCAGACGCCGGAAATCGTGCGCGGAAAGCTGCGCCAACGGAGCCCAGACCGCTTCCACGGCCGGACACCGCAGGCATTGGTCCAGCGCCCACAACTGATCGCGAACCTGCGAAACACGCACCACCAGCAACGCGTCCAGGTCAATTCCCAGCAGCGCTGCAGCCGGCGGATAAAAAACATGCTGCGGGTCCAGAACCACAATCGTGCCCCCCTCCAAGGCTGCCTGCCGAGCCAGAAGCAGCGCCACCATGCCGGCTCCCCCGGCACCCGCCTCCTCTTCCAGACACTCGATCAGCACACCCCGCGGCAAGCCACCCCACGGCAAAAGACGGTCCAAGGCCGGACAACCACTCGAAATCCGAGCCGGATCCCGCTCCGGTCGCCCGGCTTCCCAACACGCCAGCCGGGCACGCAGGGAATCCACGAGCGACGCGGTGAGCGGGTTCAGGATGGGAATTGATGGGCTCACACCAGTACCTCGCTACTACTGTACATTTGTATCGTACTGGTGTCAAGTCGAAACTTTTGATCAGCCGGCGGGTTTCATGCGCAGAGTGAGTCGGGCTGCTCGAGCTTCCCCATTACCGTCCTCCCGGTCGTCCACTGTGCGCAACGTGGACCGGGCCGCCGAGGATCGTTACCCGTTCCAGGTCCAGGCCCATGGCCGGGACCTCCAGACCGAGGACAGGCACGATGAACAAGCACATCACTGACCGTATCGTGCGGCCGGCGTGGCTCACCTGCGCGACCCTCATGGTGGCGCTGGTCACGGCAGCCGCTTCTGCACAGGCTCCTGCTGACGACGCGTCGGCAGAGGGACGCGACACGAACCGCGAACCGGCCGCCGAGCGACAGGATGGCGCGCGTCCTGGCATACCGAATTTCGGCCGGCCATGGCCGCCGGGTCCTGCAGGGCGCGGCCGCGCCCTGCCGCCCGCCGCTTCGGAGCGCCTCGGCGAACTGGAAGCGAAACTCGACACACTGCTGGACGAAGTTCGCCAGCTCCGGCGCGAAATGCAGCGCATGCGTACGGGCATGCAGCCCTCGATGCCCGGCCCGACGTTCGGGCCTCCCTTTCCCCCCGGCGCGCCCCGCGGCTACGGACCT
>DAISIS010000199.1:0-9449 GCA_036821925.1 Pirellulaceae bacterium | reverse complement strand
ACGCCGGTCTCGATCGGGTGCAGCACGTAGCTGTCGATGGTCGCAAACGCCCAGATGAAGACGACCAGGGTCAGCAGGGGCGGCATGACCACGCCCAGACCGCGCAGTAGCGCGCGGCGAAACGGCCACCATTTGCCGCGTTTCAGTGGCGGGACAGTCATTACGGGTGCCGAGTCCATGCGTGTGTGTCTCGCCTCAGTAGTTCCGCGAATGTTGTCATTGGCCGCCGCGGGCGACCACCGCCACATACGCGGTGTGCGCGCCAGCCTGCCGCAAGACCCGTGCGGCCTCGCTGGCGGTTGCCCCCGTCGTCATGATGTCATCGACGATCAGCACGTTTGCGTCAGTTATATCGTAGCCCGAAGAAACACAAAACGTCCCGCGCACGTTCCGGAATCGCTCGGGTGGCCGCAACGTCCCTTGCTTCTTCGCTTTGCGGCGACATCGCAGCAACTGCGTACAGACCGGCAGCCGCGTCACGGTGCCGACCGTCAGCGCCAGGAGTTGAGCCGGATACGTACCCCGCCGCAGACGACGCCACCAATGCATGGGAATCGGCACGATCAGATCCAACTCCAGACCACCCAGTCGCTCCCGCACCAAATCCCCCAGATACAGCCCCATGGTGTGCGTCAGCGGCTCAAAGGCGGGACGCTTCATCCGCAGCACAACCTGCTGCATCTCCGTACGATAGCTGCCTAAGGCTACCGCCTGAGCGAAATGATAGCAGCGCGCCTGACACCGCGGACAGCCTCGGTCGTCAGGCCAGTAAGCCGGCAGCGTGCTGGCACACCGCCGGCAGGCCCGCCGGTCCGCGTGCACAATGGTGCCCGCGCAGCGCGCGCACAGCAGCGGTTGGCCAGATGCGGACCCAGTCAGCCCCACCCCGCAATACACACACGCCGGCGGAAACAGCAGATTGCCGGCCGAATTCCACGCGTTGACCAGGCGCGCATGAACCTGGGCCGCCACCATGCCGTATTGCTGGACAAGCCACCTGTTGATGGGGGCCGGGGGCATTCCGCCTCTCCCACTCCAACACGCCTGCCCAGGTTGGATAGTACCTGGAACTCTGTTGTGACGTCTGGCGTGCGTTCTGGCAAGGTCCAGCTAGCACGCGGTCCACGCGCGGCACGCGGTCCACGCTGCCGGCGTGGGTCGGGACGCGGCGGCCGGGCATCCCACGGCAGGGACATGCGTGCACCCTCAGTCCAGGGGCTGCCATCATCCGTCTTGATGCGATCGGGCAACTAGCCTATCGTAGCCGCGCTGTGGAACGTGGACGGTCGTCTCGACCGGGGCCGGGCGCACCCGGGTCCTGCGGGTCGCTGAGGCAGCCCTCGGGAAATGGAACTCCAGCATGACGCTTTTCGACCGCTATCTCCTGGGCACGTTCATCAAGATCCTGGTCATCAGTTTCCTGAGCTTGACGGGTCTGTTCGTGGTGATCGACATGTTCGGCAACCTGGAGGAGTTCATCTCGTATGCCGATCGTGAAGGGAGTCTGTTGCAGGTCCTGAGCAGTTACTACGGCGCGCGGGTCTTGTCGTTCTTTGATCGTATCAGCGGCCTGCTGGCGCTGGTCGCGGCCATCTTCACAATCACCTGGTTCCAGCGCACCAATGAACTCACCGCCGTGATGGCCGCCGGGATACCGCGTGTGCGCGTCGTGCGGCCGCTGGTAGCCGCTACGGTGATCGTGGCGCTGCTGGCGGCGGCCAACCGCGAGCTGGGGCTGCCACAGGTCCGCGACCGCTTGAGCCGCAACGCGCAGGACTGGCTAGGGGAGAGCGCCCGGCCACTCACACCGCGCCGCGACAACCGGACGAGCATCCTGATTACTGGCAAGGCCACGGTGGCAGCGCGGCAGGAGATCACTCAGCCGAGCTTTCGTCTGCCCAACTCGCTGAGCCAGTTCGGGCGGCAGCTGGCAGCGCGACAGGCCACCTATCGGCCGCCGGCGGCGGAGCATCCGGGCGGCTACCTGTTGGAAGGTGTCAGCCAGCCGGCCGATCTCCCGGAGCTTGCGTCGGCCGCGCAGGACGGCACGCCAGTGATTCTGACCCCGCAGGACCACGCCTGGCTCAAACCGGATGCCTGTTTTGTCGTGAGCGACATCACGTTCGAGCACCTGGTGGCGGACAGCGTGTGGTGCCAATTCTCGTCGACGCCCCAACTGATCGAGGTGCTGCGCAATCCCAGCCTGGACTACGGGGCGGACACACGTGTGACACTTCACCGGCGGTTCGTGCAGCCGGTCCTGGACGTCACGTTGCTCTTCCTCGGCATGCCCTTCGTCCTGTCGCGATCCAATCGCAACATCTTCGTGGCTGCCGCCCAGTGTCTCCTGCTGGTCGCGGCCTTCTTCGTCGTGATTCTCGGGTGCCAGACGCTGGGCAGTACGATCCTGGTGAGCCCGGCGCTGGCCGCGTGGCTGCCCATGCTGGTCTTCATTCCCATCGCCTACGTCGGGGCGCTGCGTCGCTGGGAGTAGGACAGCAGATCGGCCGCCGCCAGCTAGGCTGTGGCACGCGTCCCGATCCGCCCCGGCCCCCAACAGGCAGACAGGCTGGCAGGCAGGCAGACTAGGGTCCGGGCGTGCCGAACTCGGCGGCCACTTCCGCCAGCACGGTCAGATTCTCGGGGGGCACGCGTGGGGACACCGAACAGGCGCTCGACAGGATGTAGCCCCCGCCGGGACTCCCCGTACGGAGTCGTTGCAGCGCGTCCTGGCGCACCTCTTCCCGGCTCTTCTTGAGCAGCGTGTGGACGGGATCCATATTTCCTTTGAAGAAGATTTGTGAGCCGACCCGCCGTTTGGCATCCGCCAGGTCGACTGTTCCCAGCGGTGGCGGGTCGAGGGTGTCGATGCCGTCGAGCCCCGTGGCCACCATCAGCTCCAGGCGATCGCCGATCCTGCCGCACGTGTGCGTGTAGACCGGCACGTTCTCCTGGTGTACCTCCGACACAATCTGCCGCTCATAGGGCAACACAAACTCCTCGTACTGGGCCGGCGAAATGAACCCGCCCCCCGCGAACGCCGAGGAGATCAAGACCGCGTCGACACCCCGCCGGGCCTGCCGCCGCGCCAGATCGGTCGTGCCTCGCGTGTACGCTTGCAGGATCGCATGGATCTTCGCCGGATCGTCCAGCATGTACATCAGCGCCTGCTCATACCCGAACAGCTCCATCAACTGCGTCCACGGCGAGAAGACCTCGCTGTGCACCGATACCGCGCCGCCCACCTGGGCCAGCACCAGATCGATCGTGCGGAAGACGTACTCCGGCCAGTAATCCGCGTGGTCCGCCACGTACGGCTCGAGCCCGAAGTAGAACGGGTATTTCAGACCGCCTACGCCGTGCGGATCGTCGTAGTAGATCCGCGCGGGGTCCACTTCGTCGAGGGTCGGACTGCGGCGGTTCTCGGCCGGGAAGTGATGCACATTGTCGTCCGCCGGACACTGCGCCGTGTCGCCGTTGCGGTAGTAGACCGTCTGGCTCCCGTCGGCCGCAGTCTCAATCCGACTGACATCCTTGCGCCAGTCCGGATCGGTTCCCAACAAATTGATCAGAATCCCGTCGAAACGGTAACGGCGTTGCAGCGTCACCAACGCGTCGGCAAACCCGTCGCTCGTGAACCACAAGTCGGCAGGCGCGATCTGCGTGTTGAGCAGATAGTGGCCGACCGACAGCTGGCACATGACCGGCACATGGTCCACCTGGGCATGGCGCATCGCAGCACAGATGCGTTGTCTTGAGTCCATGTCATATTCTCCGGCCCCATTCTACCGCCGCGCTGCGGCGTCCGACACGCTACCGGAACCCACCCTGTGCCGCCCCGTCCAGCGTGTCCCTCGACAACTCCCTCAGAACGGAATGTACGGGATGCGAGGGATGGGCGGCATGCACTGGACGAGGAGGCCGGGATGGGATGGTCCGCAGGAATCACGCTCAAGGTCCTGAGCGGTGCCGCCTCGCACGGCCTGGCGACCAGCCCTCCTTGGGGGAGCCACCCGTCCCGGTAACCACCCATGCGACGGCGATGCACATTCGGCGTCCGCCGACTCTTCGTGCGGAAGGAGTGATGGTGGACGCGGCCGGCGGCGCCGCCTTCTCCTGGTGGCCCAACTGCCGGAGCGCAGCGGACAGGTGTCGGGTGTGGGCCGAAGGCCCGCGCTTCAATACCCGGTGCGTCTCCCGCCTGAGTTGACCGAACTCTCAAGCTTTCATATAGTTAGCAGCGTTTGCTGGCCGTTGTGGTGGCATAGATCCCGTTTTTCAGGGCTTCCAGGTACGGATTGAGCTCATGAGTGTCGGTGAAGGGACAGGCGCGGGATTCGCCACGATGCGGGGACGAAACTACCCCACGATCCGGCAGTTCACCGTGTTCCTGGAGAATCGAGTCGGTCAGTTGCTAGAGGTCATCCGCCGCTTCGAGGGCAGCAAGGTGCGGATCGTGGCGTTGTCGATCAATGATGCCACGGAATGTGCGTTTGTGCGATTTCTGCTCAGCCATCCGGAGCAGGGGCGCGACGTGCTGGAGCGGGCAGGGCTGGCCATGATCGAGACCGACCTGATCGGCATCGAACTGCCCGATGACGCGCAGCCGCTGCTGCAGATCTGCACCGCTCTGCTGCAGGCAGAGATCAATATCGTGCAAGCCTATCCGCTGATTGTGCACCCGCACGGCCGGCCCGCGGTCGCACTGATGGTCGACAACATCGAGCTGGCGCTCGAGACGCTCGGCCACAAAGGGTTCCGCATGATCACCGAAGCAGACCTGGCGGAAGCCGAATAGCGGATCCCGCGGCGACACGACCGAGGCGGCGGCCCAAATCAGCGGCCCAAATCGGCGGGCAGGGTGCCGACGTGCGGCAAGGTGAGGCGTGTGATCTGGTCCCAGGGAATGACAACGATGTCAGTGGAGCCTTCGTCGCCGCGGACCGCAAACACGCCGTATTCGTGCTGAGACAACTCGGCCGAGAAGGATTCAACGACCAGCGTTGAGCCATCGTGCAGACGCACTTCCAGCGGACCGGTCCACATCTTCCGGATGATCTGCGCTAACGGATGGCAGCTGACCGGCACAGGCCGCTGTGGCCGTTGTTCACGCTCTTCGTCGATCCCGGAAGGTGCTGCCGATGCGTCGGCGGGAAGCAGCGCCGCGTCGGCGGGCGCATCCCATGCGATTTCTTCAAACGGGGCATCTGTCAGCGCGATGTCGCCCAACCCCAGTGTCGGCTGATCGGCGGCGGAGTCGGGGTCCGACTCCCCAGCGGGGTCGGGAATCAGGAAACGAGAGTTGCAGTGAGGACACTGGCCCGGTCGCCCGCGATGGCTCACGGCCCCCACCAGCTTGTGTCCGTTGGGGCAGAGGAACACGAACTTGCCGGCATCGGGGTGCGGCTCCTGGCCAGGAGCCGCCGTGGATGCGGCCTGTTCGTGCCCGCTCGACGTGACGTCGTGAGCGGGCTGGGCGTCCGGGGGCGGCACGACGAACTGGGCCTGGCAGCGGGGGCACTGTCCGGTCCTGCCGACCTGGCTCTCAGACGCCGCCAGGGGATGTCCATTGGGACAACGGAACTTGATCACAGTGGTACTTTCCTCCGCGGGATCCGCATACGGACAAGTGTAGCATCCTGCGCGGCCGGATACAGCGTGCGGGCGGCCCGGTGGCGGCCGGTGGGCGTTGCCGGGTGTCCCGCGCCTCGGCCGGGACTCGATCGGCATGCCGGTTCTTGATCTTGACGCGGGCCACGAGTCTGCCAAACTGGTGCGTGGGTCGTCCCGGACTCCCGATCGAGCGGAACGGATCGGGAGGGTCTGTTGGGTTTTCCTGAGCAAGTGGTCCTATGGCGATTGAAGTCCTCTGTCCCGGCTGCAAGACGCGTTTCAAGGTCAGCGACAAATTTGCCGGCAAGAAAGGGCCGTGTCCCAAGTGCAAGGCGGTCATCACGGTCCCGGACAAGACGCCGGAGGTCGTGGTGCACGCGCCCGAGGAGTTCGGGCCGAAGAACGCGGCCGGCGTGGGCGTGCTCAAGCCGATCACGCGGCAAGAGACAAAAGTCTCACCGCTGGTGATCGTGAGCATTATCGGCGGGGTCATGCTGGTGCTGGTCCTGGCGCTGGTGCTGCGCGGGCTGGACGAAAAGTCTGCCTGGATCCTGGGGGCCGGCGCCCTTCTGCTCGCCCCTCCACTGGTGCTCGGCGGCTACACGTTCCTGCGGGACGACGAACTGGAGCCGCATCGGGGCCTGTCGCTGATTCTGCGGGTCGCCATCTGCTCAGCGCTCTACGCGGCGCTCTGGGCTGCCTATGCATGGTTGCCTGCGCTGGCCTTGAACCTGCAATACATTGACCTGGTGCATCTGCCGCTGATCGTTCCGCCGATCGCCGTGGCGGGCGCCTTCGTCGCCGTGTACACGCTGGATCTCGAATTCACCGAGGCGCTGATCCACTTCGCGTTCTACGCGCTGGTAACGATCGTGCTGTGCCTGCTGATCGGGGTCCGGCTGATGGGGGCCCCCCCGGCAGTGTGAAGCAGACGGTGCGGAGCGCACCGCGGACAGGCGGCGTGATGAGCGGCATCGGCGACATTCCGGAGATCCAGGGGCTGGACCGGCGGCAGCACCTGATTCGCATTCCGCAGGAGTGTGACGTGCCGATCACACCGCGTGTCGAGCAGTTGATCGACACGGCGGAGTTCCGGCGTCTGGGGCGGATCAGCCAGCTGGGTCTGGTGGCGCTGGTGTACCCGGCGGCGCATCACACGCGATTCGAGCATTCGCTGGGGGTCTATCGCCTGGCGCTGTTGTATCTGCAGCAGTTGGCGCACGACGAGCGGTTTGCGGAGCTGATTCTGCCCCGCGACGCGGAACGTCTGATTGCCGCCGCGTTGCTGCACGATCTGGGCCACTGGCCCTTCTGCCATCCGATCGAAGACCTCTCTCTGGCCGGTGTGCCGCAGCACGAGTTATTCGCCAACAGTCTGCTGTTGGAGAGTGCGATTGCCGATGCGCTGCGCGACGACTGGGGCATTGCGCCGCGCGACATCGTCTCGCTGTTGTCCGAGAAGCCGCAGGACGCCAAACCGCGTCTGTTGGCCAGTCTGCTGTCCGGACCGATCGACGTCGACAAGATGGACTACCTCGTGCGTGACAGCCTGCACGCCGGCGTCCCCTACGGCCGGAACTTCGACCAGCAGCGACTGATCGGCAGCCTGTGTGTCAACGCCGCGGGGGACGGGCTGGCGATCACCGACAAAGGGCGCACGGCGGCCGAGATGATGGTGTTTGCCCGCTACGTCATGTTCAGTGAAGTGTACTGGCATCATGCCGTGCGCAGCGCCACCGCCATGTTGCAGCGCGCCTTTTACCTGTTGCGCGAAGAACTGGAGCTCGACACGCTGTTCCGGCAGACGGAAGCCGACATGATCGCCACGATGCGCCGCGCGGCCGGCCACGGTCCGGCCGGCGAGTTGCTCAACGGCCTCTTTGGGCCCGAACGCCGGCTCTACAAGCGGTTCGCCCAGTACAGTGCGTTCGAGATGCCCGACCAGTACGCGGGCCTGACGCGGCGTCCCTACAGCTGGCTGGTCGTGTGCGCCGAGAATCTGGCCGCGTTGCTGCAGCGCGAGTGGGGCCTGGAGGTGCACGCCCACGAGGTCCTGTTTGATGCGCCGCCGCTCCAGCGGGAGGTGCAGTTCGACGTCGAGATCCACTTTCCCAAGACCGGTGGCTTCCACCCCCTGCCCGACGTCTCACCGGTCGTTCGGACATTGGCGCGGGAGCAGTTTGACGACTACGTCAAACGCGTGCGGGTGTTTGTGCATCCGCGGCTGCAGCCGCAGCTGGGGCGTGTGCGGGACCGTGACGCGCTGGTCCGGGAAGCCGCCGCCATGTCCGGCTGATTTTCCCCGCGTCCACCTCTTCACCAGAAGGCCGAAAACGGCCATGATGTGTGCTCTGGTGGAGCCGACTCCCGCCCGCCAACCGCGACCGGCCCCGGTCCCATCCGCTGGTGCCGGCCGCTGATCGGGCGGCGTGCCCCGACCGGTCTCTTCCCGCAACCTTTCGCCAAACTAAGGAACGGACCATGGCCAAGAAGACCATCCAAGACGTCGATGTCCGGAACAAGAAGGTGCTGATGCGTGTCGATTTCAACGTCCCCCTGGACGATCAGCAGTCGATCACGGACGACACACGCATCCGCATGGCGCTGCCGTCGATCCAGTCGGTGCTCGAGCGGGGCGGCGCGCTGATTCTGATGAGTCACCTGGGCCGGCCGAAGGGGGCGCCGAGCGACGCCACGAAGTTCAGCCTGCGGCCGACCGCCGAGCGGCTGGGCGCACTGCTGGGCCAGCCGGTCGCGTTCGCCACCGACACCATCGGGCCCGACGCCCAGGCGAAGGTGCAGCAGCTGACCAGCGGCAACGTCCTGGTCCTGGAAAACGTCCGCTTCGATCCCCGCGAACAGAAAGGGGACGCCGCGTTTGCCCAGGTACTGGCCGACATGGCGGACATCTACTGCAACGACGCGTTCGGCACCTGCCACCGGGAAGATGCCTCCATGTACGCCGTGCCAAAGGCGATGGGGAGCAAGCCGAAGGTCGTCGGGTTCCTCGTGGCCAAGGAAATCGAATACCTGTCGGACGCGATCGCCCAGCCCCGGCGCCCCTTCGTCGCCATTCTGGGCGGCGCCAAAGTGTCGGACAAGATCAAGGTCATCAAGAACCTGTTGGGCATCTGCGACAAGGTGATCATCGGCGGCGCCATGGCCTACACCTTCTCCCTGGCCCAGGGGGGCAAAGTCGGCAAGAGCCTTGTGGAACCCGACAAGGTGGAACTGGCCAAGGAGCTGCTGCAGGCCGGCGGACAGAAACTGGTCCTCCCCGTCGATACCCACTGCGGTGACGCCTTCGACGCCAACTGCCAGAAGAAGGTCGTGGCCGCCGGGCAGATTCCCGACGACTATCAGGGGCTCGACATCGGACCCCAGACGGCCCGGGCCTTCACCGACATCGTGCTCGGCGCCAAGACCATCGTCTGGAACGGCCCCATGGGCGTGTTCGAAATGCCGCCCTTCGATGCCGGCACCCGCGCTGTGGCCGAAGCCATTGCCAAGAGCGACGGCACGAGCATCATCGGCGGCGGCGACAGCGCCGCGGCTATCCAGCAGATGGGCTTCGCCCAGCAGGTGTCGCACGTGAGCACCGGCGGCGGCGCCAGCCTGTCCATGCTGGAAGGCCAGAAGTTCTCCAGCGTCGAGATCCTGGACGAGGCGTGAGAAAGAGTAAACCGGCGTGCGACGAACCGCAGGCCATACCAACGGATCGACCCGCACCCGTAAGGAGATGATCCACCATGGACATCCCACGGATATTCAACATCACCGAGAGTGCTCACCGCATCCACAACCCGATCACACCCGAAAAGCTCGCCACGCTCGGC
>DAISIS010000198.1:0-9457 GCA_036821925.1 Pirellulaceae bacterium | reverse complement strand
TGCCTAATCCACGCCGCCAACGTTCATTCTGAGCCAGGATCAAACCCTTCAATTGTTTATGCATGTAACGCACTCGAAACTCATCGCCTCGAGTCCGTCGCGTAGCAGAGATCAATTGATGGCTTGAAACCATCGGACGCTTCACCGGTCAAGCGAAGCGTCTAGCCGAAAAAAAAGCACAATCTCTTGCTTGGCTTACTCGCGTTAAAACGAGGTATCTCAGAAAAGCTCTGCCAAATTGTCAAAGATCTGTTTCGTACAGCAGTGTGCCGCACGTAGACTTAGAATCATAGTGATTGTCGGCTGGGTGTCAACTGGCTGCTAGAGCTTTTTTTTCCCGGCCGAACAACTCACTCCAATTCGCGTCCGCAACCTGTCGGTCGCACGAAGCCCACGCCTCGGTGACCCTGCTGCAAGCGGGAGAAAGTAACGGATTGCCCCCGGTTGCCGCAAGGGGGTATTGTGACGGAATTCCAAAATTCGATCACGCGGCCGGCAACCCTCACACGCTGCCTGCCCCGTCATCTGAACACTTGCCGAAGGACACTCTCATGCCGTGCCGTGGTGTGCGTGGAGCGACAACCGTGGAAGAGAACTCGCGCGAGGCCATCCTGCGCAGTGCTCGACAACTGCTGGCCCTGATGATCCGCCTCAATGGCATCGAGTCAGAAGACGTCGCCAGCGCGATCTTCAGCCTCACACCCGATCTGAACGCGGAGTTCCCGGCACTCGCCGCGCGGCAACTCGGCTGGCTCGATGTCCCGCTGCTGTGCACCAACGAAATCCCCATCCCCGAGAGCCTCCCACGCTGTGTCCGCATCCTCATCTACTGGAATACCGACAAACCACAGTCGGCCGTCTCGCACGTGTACATCAAAGAGGCCCGGCAACTGCGGCCGGACCTCAGCAAACTGCCGCCGGTCGACTTCGACGAACTGGAGTCCTGGATCGCCGAGTACATGGCGGCCCACGACATCGAAGGTTGAGGCACGACGCGCAGCCGGGCCCAAACGCAAAACATTTGACAGCAATTCGGCCCCGCACCAAGATGGGGGAGGCTTGAGCAGAGATCAGCCTGCAGGCAGCCACCGGCAGGTCCCGACACCCGCTGAGGTGTACGGACCCCCACCGCCAACGCTGCTTGTACTGGGGGACAGAGCGAGGCGATCGGCCGAGCATGCCGATCATAGTATGGTTTGAGGGACTCCAGGCAGTCCCGCAGACGCACGGCAGCACCCTGGATGCGGAGCCGTCGGCAGGCACACGACAGTCTGGCGGAACCTGAATCGCCAGGGGCCGCGTGCCGCCCGGCCACCGGCCATCGATCCCCCGAGACGAAACGTGATCGCACCCATGAATCAGCGGGACGAGTCCTCGTACGAACTGATCAGCGCCTACCTGGATGGCGAACTGACGGCTGATGAGCGTGCGCGGGTCGAGCAGCTTGTTGCTGCCAGTGCCGAGCACCGTCAGACGCTCGACGAGCTGCGCGCAGTCGTAGCGGGCATGCAAAGCCTGCCGGCCTATCAGCTGGACGATGCCTTTGCGCACCGCGTCGTCGCGTCTGCACGCGCAGCGGGTGTGCGGTTCGAGGTCTCGCCCCCGGCACGCGCGACAGCTGCGGCTCGCCCCGCCACACATGCGTGGCACTGGCCGTCCGCGACAGGATTACTGGCCACCGCCGCGGCCGCCGTGCTGATCGCCGTTCTGGTGTGGCGCCCCGGGGCACGTTCCTGGCTCGCCAGCCCCCAGCGGCTGGTCTCCCAAACGCCGCCGGCCAGTCCTGGCGATCCCGCCGGAGTGACGTCGCGGCCGCTGGAAATGCGGCGCAGCGACATGCCAGCGCCGGCCGATCGCACGGCGACGGCAGACCCCGCAGCCGCACCGCTCGCCGCCGATCAGACTCAGGCCGGCAGCGCGGCGGACAGAGGCCGGGCGGAGCCGCCCACCGGCATTGCAGCGCCCGTGGGACTGGGGGCATCCCCCCCGCCTGTCGCCGTGGTTTCGCCACCTCCCGCAGGGCCTGCCGCGGATGCATCCACCACGCCCTCATCGGCCGCAGACCGGGCCACGCCGCGGTCGCTCGATAGCCCTCTGCCGCCACCCGGCGACGACCGGACGCCGGGCCCGGCGCTGGTCGACGTCCCGTTCTCGGGAACGCACCAGATGTTGTTGGTGGTCGACGTGGCACTCACTCCCCAGGGGATCGAGCAACGTGCGTTCGACCGGACGCTGGCCGCGCACGGCGTGGTGATCGAAGGGACCGTGGAAGTGGATGCGACCTTAGAGGCCTCGCTGCTGGCCAGCCGGTTCTTCGAGCCGGCGGAAGCACAACTGGCGGAAGAAGCGGCCGCCGCGCAAAACGACCTGACGTTGCTCTATGTCAAGACCCAGGCCGGGCACGTCGACGAGATCTGGCATGCCATGCAGACCAATCCGGGCGAGTTCGCCGCGGCGGCGCTCGACATCGCGTTCCTGGCCGACGACCAGTCGATGTTCCGGGAAGTGCGGCAGGCTGTCGAACGGCAGACGGCAGGTTTGCCGGCACAAACGGCGGCCGACCGCGCACGCCGCGCCGCCGGACACCGCCTCACTCTGTCGCCCAGTTGGCGTGGTTCGCCGGTGACGAAACTGCAGGGGCTCGGCGGCCTCACGGGTGCGGTGCCCGAGTGGATGCTCGGCCCGCGGCCGGAGCAGCGAAAGCCGGCTGAGCGCGCGGCAGCTCCACCCTGGCCCGGCGCTGCGCCGCCTGCGGGCGGCCGGCTGGGCGCAGACGTCGCCGCGGAAGCGCTCTTCGTGGTCCACGCGGGCCGCGCGCGATAGCGACGACGAAGTCACACGCCGATAACTCTCGCTGCGGACGAACTGCCCGGCACGCTATTTCTTCATCACTGCCGCGCCCAACTCGACCGGCGTAATGCGGCCATCCTGGTCGGTGTCGGCTGACGAGTAGTCTGTATTCATCTTCGTCCACTCGTCCTGTGTCAGAACACCGTCCTTGTTGGTGTCGTACTTCGCGATGTTTCCGACCGCCCAGGTGATGTACTTCGGCGGCACCTTGGCCGTCGCGGCACCAGCTTTGGTCGCTTCGGCCGCCGGGGCCGCGGCTGCGGACGGTTCGGGCGATTCCGATCTGGTCGGTGCGGCCGGTGCGGCCGCGTCAGATGCGGCCTGCTCGCGCCGCCCCGCATCGCCCCGCGCCGCTCCTGCGGCGTCTCCACCACGGTCGCGCCGCCCGCGCCGATCGCGCTGCGGCTGCCCTTCATCGGCGGCCGCCGAAACGCCCCCTTGCACGGCTCCAGCCTCGACCGCCTTCAGGCACTCGCCCGGCGTCACGATGCCGTCCCCGTTGAGGTCGAACTGCGAGAAATCGGCCACCACCTGCTCCGACCAGGACGTGGCGTACTCCGACATCTGGACCTGGCCGTCGCCATTGGCGTCGGTCCGGGCGAACCATTCGGGCAACCCCTCCAGTTCCGCCAGGCGTTCGGCGGCTGTCCGCAGTCGCAGCGACTTCCGACCGCTGGCCGGGCCCGGCCCACCGGCCGCTTCACCGTCGGCCCCGGGCGGGTTCTCTTCACCTTCTCGCCGGGTGAAGAATCGGCCGTCCCCCTCCCCACCACGCCCGCGGCCTCCAAATCGGGCTACCATCGCGGCGGCGAACTCGTCGCGCGTGATCCGGCCATCTCGATTTGCGTCCATGCTCGACGGATCCGGGCCCAGAGCGTCCCATTCGTCCTTCTCCAGCACGCCGTTGCCGTTGCGGTCGTAGCGGCCAAATGCCATCTGAACCATGCGCTCCTGGGCTCGACCCGCAGCGTCTGCCGGTGGGTTCGCCCGGTCACCCGACGTGCCGCCCCCCGATCTGGCCCGCGACCCCGACGCGTCTCCTTCCCGTTCCACCCGCCGAATCGCATAGCGCAAGGCCAACTCGTTCAGCGTGAGTTTTCCGTCCCGGTTGCGGTCCGTCTGCAGCGGATCGTCGCCCCACCGGCCGCCGCGAATCTCGTCCGCGTCCAGGATTCCATCCTGATTGGCGTCGCTGCGTCCCATGGTCCGCTGCGCTTCCTGGCGGTCCTGCTCCTCGATCGATACGGCGAATCTCTCGCCCAGATCACCGAATCCAGGCACCGGATCGAACAGATCGGGCTCCCCGAAGCCGGGCACGAGCGGCTCGACTGCGGCACTGCCCGATCCCTGTTCCGGATTGTCCGGCCCACGACCCCACTCGTCGCCGCGATCACGGCCGCCTTCGCCGCCCATTTCCCCCATGCGGCGGCTGCGCATCTCCTCAAAAGCCCGCCCCACCTGGTCCATCGGAATGGGACGCGAGAGATCCAGGCCGGTACGCTCCAGGAACATCCGCGCCCGCCCCTGCGATTCCTCAGGATCCAACATGCCATTGCCGTTGGTGTCCAGACGGGACATGAATCCCATCGGGCCGCCGCCCATCCAGGGCCCGCCGGGTGGCATCATGCCGGGTCCGCCGGGCATCATGCCGGGCCCGCCAGGTGGCATCATGCCGGGCCCGCCAGGTGGCATCATGCCGGGTCCGCCAGGTGGCATCATGCCGGGTCCGCCAGGGAATTCACCGGGCGGGCCCCCGCGCATACCACGCCCGCGCGACTCACCGCCGGGCCCACCTCGGGCGTTTTCTCCTTCGCCGCTCGCCCGGCCGCGCCCACGCCGTTCGCCTCCGGGCCGTTGTGCGCAGAGGGGTTCACAGATGGCTGCCACTACCAGCAGTGTGATTACCACGCGGGCACATGCTCGGAATGCTCTTGTCATGGCAATACCCAGACGTTCGGGATGGCAGACGAAGGGACTGCCCGGAGGGCCGCACCAGCTTCACATTGTATCATGCTGTTTGAAACCCCGCGCGAAGAGCCGGGTTTCGTTCGCTTGTGGTCTGGTCCAGCCCGGGTGGGGACGCCGCACCAGGCCCCCCCAGTCGTCCCCGCCGGTGCGGCAGGTGACCCAACCTACTCCGACTCCGACTCGCCCAGCACCACCTCGACGTCCACCTGGGTACCTTGGCGGACCACGCTCACCAGCACCCGCTCGCCAGGCTGCTTCTGTTCCACCAGAGACAGCATGTCGTCCACCGTTCTGACACGCTGGCCATCAATCCCGATCACCAGGTCCGCCTGACTCTGATCGATCTTCGTGCGTTCCATGATGTAGGGGCCCCGGCGCGTCTGTTCGCGAATGACGCGGAAACCCTGCAGTCCAGCGCGGTCGGCCGGTCCGTCCGGCGTGGTGGCGGCAATGAGTAGCCCGGCGTCGGTCTGCAGGACGCGTGCGATCCCCAGGTCGGGACGTGTCACCCGCCCCTTCTCGATCAACTGCGGCACCACACGCTTGATCGTGTTGACCGGGATCGAGAAGCCAACGCCCGAATCCTCTCCCGTCCGACTCGCAATCGCCGTGTTCATGCCCACCAGCTCGCTCTTGGTGTTGAGCAAAGGGCCGCCCGAGTTGCCCCGGTTCAGGGCGGCGTCGATCTGGATGATGGATTTGATGGTCCGCTCGTTGCGGGACATCAACGTGCGATTGAGGCTGGAGATGATGCCGACGGTCAACGTGCGCTCCAGGCCGAACGGGTTGCCGATCGCATAGATCTTCTGCCCGACGCGCAGCTGGGATGAGTCGCCCAGTGTCACCGGCGCCAGATCCTCAGGAGGGGCATCGATCTTGAGCACCGCAATATCGTTCGACGGGTCCTGACCCACCAGGTCGGCGGCATAGGAGCTGCCGTTGGCCAGCGTCACCTGCACCTGCTGAGCACCTTCGATGACGTGGAAGTTCGTCAGAACATGACCCTGTTTGTCCAGGATCGAACCAGATCCCGAGCCTTCGGTCGGCACAACTTCCATGAACATCATGTTGGTTCGCACGGCGCGCGTCGTGATGTTCACCACGCTGCGATTCACGTTCTCGTACACCCGAATGTTGACCTGTTCCTCGGGCGTGAAAGCTGACACATCGGGTGGCGGCGGCAACGCGACCGAGGGTTCCTGGGCCGTCAGACGGACAGTACTGCTCACCGGATGCAGCAGGCTCCCTAACACAACGCCCAGCACGGCACAGGTCGTGGCGAGAATAATCAGATTGCGGCGCATATCGGCCACCCCTCCCTACATGTGACTCAGCTTGCTCTTCGTTCGGGTCCGGCATCGCCGCACGAACCATCCTCGGGCGGGCTCTTAGCCGGCCGCGGTCGCAGCACGCGCAGCGCCCGTGGCAGTATATCACGGACCGGCGCTTGGCAAGAATCGCAGCACGCCCAGCCTACCGAGGCTCTTTGTCGCCCGTCGTCGCCCGCCGATGCCTGGTGCAGACGGCACCACCGGATCAACCAATCCGGCCGACATTGTTTGCCAGAACTCGCTGGTCGTCCGAAGCGGTTCTCTACCTGCGCTGTTTTCCTGGTACGCGCCAATTACCTAATGGGCCCAAATACCATCCTCCGATACGATACATCAGCGAGGATACATGGATGCCGATTGCGGCACACGGTTGTTAATTGCCACGCTGGCAAGCCGTGCTGAGGTGCTGTTTCTAACTAGCGCGACGCGTCTTTTTTCAGGAGGATTAATGGAATGACCCGCGCCTGCTATGTCCTGACACTTCTGCTGGTCGCCCTCGGGGGGTCACTGCTGGTGACGAGCCCGGCCAGGTGTCAGCCAAGTTTCGACTACTATCAGTATGGATCCTGTTATCACGAGATGTGTCCGTTCCAGGACGGGCATGTCGCAACATACGAGGAGGATGTTCAATCTGCACAAACTGACTCTGCGCTGGACGAAGCAGATTTGCGCGGTCGAGCTGTCGTCGTTGTATTGG
Organism: Pirellulaceae bacterium; assembly: GCA_036821925.1. Lineage (GTDB taxonomy): Bacteria > Planctomycetota > Planctomycetia > Pirellulales > Pirellulaceae > JAAYDI01. The sequence continues at coordinate 2,611 of DAISIS010000198.1, read as the reverse complement.
ACGACCTGGCCGCGATTGAGACGCAGGATTCTGCAGAGGTTGCCACGGCCGAGCCAGTGGAGTTGGCGCCGGCTGCCGAGATTGCGGCGACCGCGACTGCGACCGAATCCGACGTCCCCGATATGCGTGACTCGACTGCCAATGCTCCATCTGTGAACAGCCCGGATGTGGTCACGGATGTGTACAACTACGGCTACCGCTACGAGTACATGTCTCAGTACGGGTACTACGGCCAGCGTTATCCGGAGTACTACCAGGCGAAGATGGGGTTGGGCGTGCCTGCGGCGCCGGCCCTGTCGACCATCACGGAGTCGACCACCACGGACGCAGTTGAGGACGTGGCGGCGGACGCAGCTGCTGCGACCGACAAGCCGACCGATGTGTACGACTACGTCCATCACTATGACCGGGCGTACGGCGTCACCGGCCCGTCAGGGCTGCCCGGCGCTGCCGCGGATGTCGCGCTCGACACGTCGGCTACCGATACCGATCTGGAACCGATTGTGGCGCGGGACTACGAACACGAGGTCTATCAGGCCTATCTTCAGCGGTGTGCAGAAGAGGCCGTGGCCCAGGCTCTGGTGACGCAGCCGGCAGAACAGGTCGTGGAAACATCCTCTTGGGATGCCTACGGCCACGAGTATCGCTTCGGTGATCCGGACACGCTGAGCGGTGCGAGTCAGCCCGACGTGGCGACCACCGATGAGGTGTCCGATTCGGGTTCTGATTCGGTGACCGGTTCGGCCGTGATGGACGAATATGCGCCATACGAGCCATACGAGCCGTACGCACCGTACCAACCGTACGCACCGTACGCAGTCGACGCGCAGCCATCGTACGACGTCTACGAGTACGAGCACAGCTACGAGCCGGCCAAGTCCGCCAGCACTGATTCTGCGGTGGCCGACGAGTCTGCGCCGTGCGATCCGAGTGCCTACGGGCGGCACCCTTACGGGTACGGCTATGAGCACGACTACGAGTACCACAGCCAGTATGACACGTACGGACAACCGGATGAGTCCAACGATTCAGCGGCTGTCGAGTCGGACACGCAGTGGGAGACCGACGTCCTGCTGTGGCTGGACTGGGGACGTGATTCGTTCGGCTCGATCCTGGAGTCGGATCTGGCGGCGACGGTTCTGACGGAACTGCAGCGGGTGTGGGCGGAAGTGGCACAAGTGGTCGAGACCATGGAAGTCGATCGCATCGGCCACGACGCAGCCCAGGCTCTGGCAGGTGCCGTGCAGCAACCACAACCCGCTCCGGAACCGGACGACTGGAACGAGGCGGACGTGTTCCTGTTCACGTTCGATAGCGACGTGAATGCGGACAGCGTGACGGCTGTGGTCGAAGACGAAAACCCACGGATGGCGGAGAAGCCGGCCGTAGAGCAACAGCCGCTCGATGCACCGAACGCGGCCACCGTTGCACCGGCCAATGAGTCGCTGGACTCTGCTCCCCTGCTGATCGACCGCGATCAGGCGATCCAGTGGAGCCGTCGCGCAGTCGACACGATGACCGCGGCTTGGGACCGGGTTGCCGTCGTGCTGCGCCGCGTTGCCGCTCGCAGCCTGGCGATCGTTCCGAGCGACGGCTCGTCGTCCACGACGCAGCGCTAGGCCGCAGATCGACCAGATGTGTATCGCGTGCGACGCGACGCGCCGAACACGGCCACACGCGTCGGCCAGTCACATCGTGAATGCAAAACGAGCTGTCATTCATGACCTGAGCTTCAACGGACTTATCCCGACTTCCTCATACGATGCTCGTTACGCCCTCCCCAGTCTGTCTGGGGAGGGCTTCTTTTTTGGGGGATCTCGGACCTGACGCCACCCCGGATGATCGCCCATCCGTCTGTCCGAAGTGACCGTGCCCGGGCCAGATACGCCGCGCTGTAGCGTTTCGCAACAGTTGGGCGAAATGGCTGAGCAGACCGGCCGCCCCTGGGCCGGAGAGCGGCGGTCGGTTGGCCTGATTGGTTTGGCTCGCCGTTTGCTTAGCTGTGGCGGTGGGCACGCATTCGGGGGCCGGCCGACAGGGCGCAGACGCCGGATCGACTGTGTTGAAGGCGATGGTTTTCTTTCGGGTCGGGTTACAGCGGTTGTGAAGGCCGTTCGACTTGAGCGGAGCAGGGGGACTCCCGGGGCGACGTAAGGTGATAGCTGATAAGCTCTCCTGGCTTGCCCGGATCTCCCAAATTGGCGTTTTTTGTGTGGCAGAAAGGGCTGACTGAGCTTAGAATGATGCATGCGGGCGATTTCTAAGCGCCCTCCGTGTAGGCGAGGCGGGCCATCCGAATCGGGACGGGGAGGGAGCCCTTTCGCATTCACTTCTGTGGTTGGAGTTTTCGCTATGTCCAAACGCAGTCAATATTTGCTGCTCATGTTCCTCTATTCCAGCGCGCTGTTCGCGACGACCGGCTGGGCGTCCGATCTGCCGGCTGACACGTATGGGGCCCGGTTGGCCACGTATGACAAGGCGGTCGGCGAATCGTATTTCGCCTTGAGTGTCACGCCGCAGCAGCGTCCGAAGGCGGCGGCGACCCAGGACATCGTGATCCTGGTGGACACGCCGGCCAGTCAGGCGGGGCGGCTCCGCGCCGACGCGTCGC
>DAISIS010000197.1:0-9473 GCA_036821925.1 Pirellulaceae bacterium | reverse complement strand
CTTTCCCTGTCGGTGCTTGTGCCCGTACTGCGTTCGAGTCACACTCGACATGAGTATGCTCGATTCCCCCAATCAGTCAACGATAACCAGTCCACGACGCGCGTGGTGGCTCCCGGGATCCGCTGGCCAAGTGAGTGCCCTGCCGCCTGACGCACACCGCCACGCCGCTGGAAAGGCAAGCCCCGGATGGTCGCTCGACGGCACCGCAGTCCCCTGTTTCGAGCCTCTGGGTTTCGAGCCGCTGGCCAGCCCCTGACGCTGGCCGTCGCGCTGGCCTACCCGACCGTGTTGACGCTCGTCTATTTTGTGCTGCTGGCAGACTGTGCGACAGGGGTCCAGCAGGCCGTGTTCGCGGTCGGCAAGACTGCCCAGTTCGTGTTGCCGCTGGTGTGGGTGTTCCTCGTGCTTCGGGAACGGGTGTCGTGGCGCTTCCCGGGGTGGCGCGGTGTCGGGGCCGGGATCGCGTTCGGGGCGGTTGTGACGCTCGCCATGATCGGGCTCTACAGCGGCTGGCTGAAGCCGGCGGGACACCTGGCCGGGCTGGAGCAGCAGGCGTTGGCCAAGATGCGTGATCTGGGGCTGGACAGCCTGTGGAAGTACGCGGGCCTGGGGCTGTTCTACGCCCTGGCCCACTCGCTGCTCGAGGAGTACTACTGGCGCTGGTTTGTGTTCGGCCGACTGCGGCAGCACTGTTCGGCGGTGGGAGCCGGCCTCGTGTCGAGTCTGGGGTTCATGGCGCACCACGTCGTGCTGCTGGGCACCTACTTCGGCTGGGACTCGCCCCTGGCCTATCTGTTCGCGGGCGGGGTCGCCATCGGCGGTGGCGTCTGGGCGTGGCTGTACGCGCGCAGTCAATCGCTGATCGGCCCCTGGCTGAGCCACCTGCTGGTGGATGCTGCCATCTTCCTGATCGGCTACGATCTCGTACGGCAGTTGTTCCAGGTGGCGCAGTGACGCGGCGTCTGTCCAAGCAGCGCGCCCACGCCGTATACTGGATGAGCTCGTGGAACGGCGTGTGATCTGCCGCGTTATCTCCGCAAAGGTGACTGGCCATGCGACAACTGAAGATCTTCAAATCGATCGAGAGCGAACTGTGGAACATGGAGAAGGAGATCAACACCTGGATCCAGGAAACCGGTGCGCAGGTGGTGAGCGTCACCGGCAACATCGCGCCCCAGACGGGCGGGGGCAGCTCGCACGGCTTTGCCTCGTCGGACGTCCTGGTGATCGTGGTCTACGAACCGGCGGCGTAGGCGGTCCGCGCCGGCCGGATCACACGACCCGGCGGCGGCCGCCGGCCTACAGTCCGAGTTCGCGGAGCTTGTAGATCAGCGCCCGGCGGCTGATGCCCAGTCGCTTGGCCGTCTGGGTCTTGTTGTTCTGGCACTCGGCGAGCGTGGCCAGGATGGTCGCACGTTCGACCTGCGACAGGCGGTCGGTGTCAGCGGCCGGGTCGGCCGGGTCGGTCGCTTCGCCCGTGACGGTCGCGATTTTGGGCGGCAGATGTTCGGGCAGGATGACATCGCCGCGGCAGAGCAGGCAGGCGCGTTGCATGGCGTTGCGCAGCTCGCGGACGTTGCCCGGCCAGGCGTAGACGAGCAGGCTCCGACCAGCCTGGGGCGACAGGCGTACCGGCCCGCCGGCAAACTGGTGGGCGTAGTTGCGGGCCAGCGGCAGAATATCCTCACGGCGACTGCGCAGTGGCTCCAGGACCACCTCGACCACGTTGATCCGGTAGTACAGGTCTTCGCGGAACCGCCGGGCTTCCACTTCCTGTTCCAGATCGCGGTGGGTGGCCACGACCAGCCGCGTGTCGACTTGCACCGCGGCGTCACTGCCCACCGGTGTGATCGTCCCGGTCTCGATGGCTCTCAGCAGCTTCGGCTGGAGCGTCAGCGGCAGCTCACCAATCTCGTCGAGGAACAGCGTGCCGCCGCTGGCGGAGCGGAACACGCCTTCGCGCGCCTCGTACGCGCCAGTGAACGCGCCGCGACTGTGCCCGAACAGCTCGCTTTCGACCAGCGTCTCGGGGATGCTGGCGCAGTTGGCGGCAACCAGAGGGCCGGCGGCACGCTGGCTCCACGCGTGGATCAGATGTGCGATCACCTCCTTGCCTGTGCCCGTCTCGCCGCGCAGCAGCACCGGCGCATGGGACGGGGCGATGACGGCAACGGTGCGCAGGAGACGCCGCATCGCCGGGCTGGCGAAGACCAGGCCGGCCGGCAGCGGCGGGAGCTCCGGTTCGGCACGCGCGTCGGCGTCCCGCGAGAGTCCGAGCGCATCGAGTACTGCCGCCCGCAATTCATCCAGGTCGACGGGCTTGGCCAGGTAATCGTCCGCGCCGCTCTTGACAGCCGCCACCGCCTGACGCAGATCCGCATGAGCTGTGATCAGCAGCACGGGCTTGGCGGGGTCCAACTGCCGGATGCGCGCCAGCGTCTCCATGCCGCTGATGCCTGGCAACCGCACGTCCAGCAGCACCATGTCGACCTGCTGCGCCGCGAGCAGCGCCAGGGCCTCCTCGCCCGAAGCCGCTTCGGCGGGGTGGCAACCCAGCGTCTGGATGAACCCCGACAGCAACTCGCGTTGCCGCGGTTCGTCATCCACGATCAGCACTGTTTTCTGCGTGTGTGACATGGATTCCGTCCAGCTCGAAGACCGCGCCGCCGCCCTCACGCGGATGATACGATGTCGTCCAGCCGTGCAGCGTGGCAATGTGCCGGACGATGGCCAGACCCAGTCCGGTGCCTTGCGCCCGGGTGGTGAAATACGGTGTGAAGAGCGACGGCCTGACCTCCGCCGGCACGCCGGGACCGCGGTCTGCGACCTGAATCGACGCCGTCTTGTCCGACTGCGGCCGCACCCACAGCTCCACCTGCTGATCCGGCGGCGAGAACTGCACGGCGTTCTGCACCAGATTGAACAGGGCCTGCCGCAGCAGTTCCGAGTCGGCACGCAGGTGCCGCGTCGCCGGCGTTACTTCCCAGGTGAGTGACAGCCGGGCCGATTCGAGGTCCGGTTGCAGGATCACCGCCAGCTCGCGGCAGAGCGCCTCGACGGCCACCGCTGTGAACTGGGGTTGACGCGGACGGGCAAAGGCCAGGAACTGGTTGATCCGGGCAGTGACGCGATCGCACTCTTCCAGCACCGACTGCGCAAACTGCTGCCGTTCCTCGTCCGACATGCGGGACTGCGCCAGCCGCTGGGTCCACCCGCGGATCAGCCCCAGCGGATTACGCGTCTCGTGCGCCAGGCCGGCCGCCGCCTGGCTCAACTCCTGCAGATGACGCGTTTCGGTCTGGTACACACGCGCCTGTCCGCGCGCGTCCGCCAGGCTGACCGTCGCCCGCCACACCAGGCCGAGGCAGATCGCCACCACACCGGCCGCGATCGTGGCCCACAGATGCGACCAGCGCGACTGAACGATCAGCAGGTCGGCGCGGCTGCGATCCAGCCACAGTTCCGCGCGGAACATGCCGCCCGCGGCAAACGGTCCCGTGTTGTCGGGATCGTCGCCCCACCGCCGTGGTCCCAGGCCGCGTCCACGCCCCCCCCCGCCGCCCCCGCGCATGCCGCCCCCCCCCGGACCCGCGGGCAACGGCGTGAGTTCGAACGTCTCTGTCACACGCAACGCGTGAGGGGGCAGGGTGTCCGCGTCTGGGCCAGCTGCGTCAGGACTAGCTGCGTCCGGGCCGATTGCGTCGGCAGGCGGCACACCGGTGGCCTGCCCCGCTGCCAGGATCAGCTGGTCGTCGCCCGCATAGATGGCGACGGCGATCACGTCCGCCGATTCGGCCAACTCGTCGAGCATAGCCTGGAGCTGCCCCTGGAAATACTGACCGATGCGGCGGTGTGAGCCGATGCCGCCCACCAGCGCCGTCATGATCGAATGCGATTGCTGGTACAGCGATTCTTCGATCAGGGCCAGCTGCTGGCAGTAGTTGCGGTACTGCCACAGCCCGAATCCCAGCCAGGCCAGGCAGAGTGCGGCGTAGATGATCAGCAGATGGCGTCGCATGAAGGTCGCTCACTGTGCCGGCGAGGGTGGCGGCCGGGAGATCGGCCCACACCCGCACAGCCCCGCCCGCTGCCGAGGCGGGAGGGCCACGCCGTGATCCGGTGACAACTCACATCGACCGCCGGCGTACCTTGTTGTACGCCATCTGTTGTACGCCATCCGGTGCAGCCTGTCACGCGCTGTGCCACATGGGGCCCCGGCGCGGCGGCGCGGAATCGTGGATTCGCGGAATCCCTGCTTGCATATTTCGGAGGCGACAATTGAAATAGGAGCATCGTGACAGCGGGGCGGAACGCCGGGCCGCGGGCAACCGATCCGTGCGGGTGGGCGCCGCCCCGGCTTCATTGATGGAAATCCCAAACGTGGACGAAACGATGAGCGCATACAAAGGTCATTTGCTCGGACTGGTCTGCGGTACGCTGCTGGCGCTTGCGGCTGCCAGACATCCGGCCTGGACCCAGGAACTGCAGTATCCGGTCGCGGCGGCCGTGGCCGAGGACGGCACGCTCTACATTGCCGATCGGGAGTTCCACGGGATCTGGAAATTCGCCGGCGGCAAGCTGGAGAAATACTTCGAAGGCAGCCCCAAGTTCGGGACGCCCCTCAATGCCGTGCGCTGCCTGGCCTGGGACCACCAGGGCAAATTGCTGGCTGGCGACAGCGCGACGCGCGACGTGTACCGGTTCGACGACGCCGGCCAGCCGGTGCCGCTGACAAAGGGCCAGATCGGCACGCCCACGGCGATCGCTGTGCGCAAGAGCGGCGAGATCCTGGTGGCCGATCAGGAACTGATGTACGTCTGGCAGGTGCCGGCCGAGGGGGGGGACCCGGTCAAGCTGGCGGAGGTGGCGGGCATTGTCGGGCTGTGCCTGGACCAGGACGACCAGTTGTGGGTCACGACTCGCGCGAAGCATCCGCTGCGCCGCGTGACGCCGGACGGCCAGGTGGAAGAGGTGCTGGCCGAGCGTCCGTTTCCCTACCCGCAGCACATCGTGCTCGACGAGCACAAGACGGCCTACATTGCCGACAACTACGCGCAGACGATCTGGAAGGTCCCGGCCGGGGGCGCGCCGGAGCCGCTGGTGGCGGGCGCGCCGCTTGTCGGTCCGGTGGGCATCACGCGCGCGGGCGGGAACCTGTACGTGACCGATCCGAAAGCGCGGGCCGTGTTCCAGATCGACGCCGGTGGGCAGCTGACGCGGCTGGTTGGGGGCAAGTGAGTCACGGCACGTCCTGGTAGAGGGCGGCCATCTGGCGGACCAGGCGAGCGATCGTCTGCCGGCAGGAGGCGGGGGCCAGCACCTGTGCTTCACTGCCCAGGGCCAGCACGCGCGGGATGATCTCCAGTTCATGGGCGGCGGTGACGGTCAGCTCGATGCTCCCGTCGCGCCGCGGCTTGACGAGCTGTTGCGGATGCCACGGGTCTTCACGCACCCACGGCGCGGCGCGGGCGCTGATGTGGATCCGGAAGTTCCGCGGCGCGCCGCCCGAGAAGATCCCCAGGCTGTGCCCCAGATACTCGTCCACGCGGAAGCTGGCGTCCGGCTCGAACCAGCTGTCGAGCAGGGTGGCGCGCTGGAAGCGATCGAGTTTCCAGTGCCGCATCCGTTCCTGCCCCGGCGGGATCTCCCGGGCCGCGGCAATGATGTACAGACTGGACTGGTAGAACACGATCGCGTAGGGCTCGATACATCGCCGCGCGACCGGGCGCCCCGGCGGCTGGTAGTCGACCTCCACCACGCGGTGCTCGAGGATCGCGCGGTTGAGCGTCTTGAGGAACCCCTGTTTGGACGCGTAGGACTTGGCTGGCATGCCCAGGACGTACAGGACGCGGCGGTACTTCTCGTAGTGCGCCGCGACGGCCTCCGGCAGCTCGTCGCGCACCTTGTTCCAGAACGATTCGATGCCTTGCCAGAACGGGGCGCCGAACAGGGGCAGGAGCAGATCGCGTCCGAGCGACAGGGCCATCAATTCGGTGGCGGTGGCCGTGATCTTGTGGGGGCTTCGGGCGCGGGGGCCCAGCTTCCAGACCTTGCCGCGCTGCGTCGTCTGCACGGCCACGTCCATCCCGGCCGCCTGCAGCGCCTCCAGGTCCCGCCGCACGCTGCGCGGGTGCAGCGACGTGAGTCCGAGGTCAGCCACGAGCTCATCCCGGATTTCTTCCAACGTGCGTCCGAAACGGTAGTCTTCGAGGATCTGCAGGATCTTGTGCTGGCGGATCAGCTGCTCGTTGCGGGCCATGGCGTTCCCCGTTGCTGCGAGTCATGGCGAATGCGTGGCGTACCGGATCGGGTCGGTCACGTGGTTGGCGGCGAACCCGCGCAGCCGGAGCAGGCAGGCATCACAGCGCCCGCAGGCCAGGTCGTCCGCCGGCGGCGCGTAACAGCTGGTCGTGAGCGCATAGTCGACCCCCAGTTCCAGACCGCGACGGATGATCTGCGCTTTGGTCCAGTCGATCAAGGGGGTGTGGATCGTCACCGGGCAGGTGCGTTCCACGGCGCCCTTGGTCGCCAGGTTGGCCAGCGTCTGAAAGGCCGCGATGTACGCGGGCCGGCAGTCGGGATAGCCGCTGTAATCCAGCGCGTTGACGCCCAGGAAGATGTCACCGGTGCCCAGCGTTTCCGCCCAGGCCAGGGCGTAGGCGAGGAAGATCGTGTTGCGCGCCGGGACGTACGTGACGGGAATCCCCGCGCCGATCTCCTGCGGCGCGCGCGCCGTGGGCACTTCCAGATCGTCGGTCAGGGCGGAGCCGCCGAACTGCCGCAGATCGATGTCGCACAGCCGGTGTTCGACCACGCCCATCCGCTGGGCGATCCGCCGCGCTGCCTCCACCTCGCGTGCATGACGCTGTCCGTAACGGAACGTCATCGCGTAGAGCGCGAACCCGGCGTGGCGCGCGATCGCCAGCGTCGTGGTGGAGTCGAGTCCACCGCTCAGGAGGATCACTGCCTGCTTCGTGAGGGCACCCATGACCAGCGCATCGTAGTGCAAAGGCGGCGGCCGGGAAAGGGACGCCGTTCAGCCGAGAAACTGCCCCTGGCCGGGCGGCTCGAACGCGTGAGGAATGTGCTCGATCACCGGCCGCCGCGCCCGCGCGGGCCAGGCGATGGCCACGACGTCGAACCGCACGGGGTGTTCCAGCAGCCGGTGCTGGCGGAGGAACGCCAGCGCGGCGCGGGCCAGCCGCCGCTGCTTGCGCAGGTCGACCGCTTCGGCCGGATGGCCGGCCTGGTCCGACCGCCGCGTCTTGACTTCCACAAAGACCACCACGCCGCGGTCCACCGCGACGAGATCCAGTTCGCCGAAACCTGCGCGGGCCTGCCGGGCCACGATGGTGTAGCCCTGGCGGCGCAGGTAGCGGGCGGCCGCGGCCTCCCCCCGCGCGCCGAGACGCGGCGGCGGGCGGTGACGCAGCCAGGCCCAGAGGCGCGCCCACGCCTCGACCCGCATCAGGTGCGGCGCTCCGCCAGCCGGACGGCCTTGCCCACGCGATCGCGCAGGAAGTACAGCTTCGCCCGCCGCACCATGCTCGAACGCTTCACCTCGATCTGGCTGATGCGCGGCGAGTGCAGGGGGAACTTGCGCTCCACCCCCTCGCCGGCCACGATCCGCCGCACCGTGAACATCTCCCGCGCACCGCTGCCACTGCGGGCGATCACGGTCCCCGTGAAGATCTGCGTGCGCTCCTTGTCCCCTTCCAGAATCTTGGTGTGGACGTCGACCGTGTCCCCGATTTCGAACTGGGGGACCTCCGACTTGAGATAGTCCTTCTCGAGTTCGTCAATCAACTTGTTGTTCATGGGTGTGTTCCTGATGGTTGTCCAGCAGGTCGCTGCGACGCTGCCGGGTTCGTTCGTAACTCTGCGCGGCGCGCCACCGCGCAATGGCACCGTGATCTCCACTGAGCAGGATGTCCGGTATCTTCAACCCGCGATACTCTCTGGGCCGCGTGTACTGGGCACATTCCAGCAGGCGGTTGCCGGACGAGAACGAATCGTCCACCGCGCTGCCGGCGTGTCCCAACACGCCCGGCACCAGCCTGACCACGGCATCGATCAACACCATGGCGGCGACCTCCCCACCGTTGAGCACGAAGTCGCCGATGGAAATCTCGTCCGGCTGCAGGATGTCGATCACCCGCTGGTCAAATCCCTCGTAACGTCCACACAACAGGAGCAGTCGCGGGTGCGCACTCAACTGCTCCACCACCTGTTGGCCCAGCCGCCGCCCCTGGGGTGTCAACAGCACCACATGCGCCGGCGTGGGATCCCGGTCCTGGACGGCTTCCACCGCCTCCACCACCGGCCCCACCATCATCACCATGCCCGGGCCACCGCCATACGGGCGGTCGTCCACCTGCTGGTGCCTGCCCTGCGCCCAGTCGCGCAGGTTGTGCAGCTGCACGTCGACCCGCCCCAGATCGATCGCCTTCTTCAGCAAGCTCTGACCGAGATATCCCGAGAAGATCTCCGGGAACAGGGTCAGAACGTCAACACGCATCGCTCATCATCACTCGCTGCTGCTGGACTCGCCGCCGCTGGCCTCCTCGCCGCCCGCCGGCTCCCCGTCCGCGGCCGGCGCTGCCGCTTCGGATGCCGGCTCCGCCTTCTTGGGCCGCGGCACGACCATCGGGGGCGGCGCCTGCGGTTTGCTGGTCTTGAGCCGTTCCAGCGCCGCCTGCTGCTGACTGACATGTGTCCCGTTCGTGCCGTACTTCTTGATCAGCACCCGCACCTTCTCGGACGGCAGGGCTCCGACGCCGAGCCAGTAGTCGATGCGCTCCGCCTTGAGGACCGCGCGCGCGTTCTCGTCCTTCACCATCGGATCGTAGTAGCCAAGCTCCTCAATCGCTTTGCCGTCCCGCGGCACCCGCGCGTCCATGGCGCAGATGCGGAAAAACGGACGATGCTTCCTGCCCATCTTCTTCAATCGTAAACGTACTGCCACGCAATTCTCCTTGTTCGAACTGGTCTGGTCGTTACGCGCGTCGAAATACCACGTGATATGTAGGTCAGCGCCGGTCGGCTACTCGGGACTGTCGTCACCCTGTCGCCGCCGCCGCCGGAGTTCTTTCTCTCGCTGCTTCTTCAGGCGGGCGCGTTCCTGGCTGGTCAAACGCTTGCCCGTCCCCTTCTTGATCTTCTGCATCCGTCCGCCCGGGTCCAACGCGCCGCTCTGCTGCAACTGGCGGATCGCCTGCAGGCGGCCGCCCAGCCCCTTGCCCGCCAGGCTCTGCATGAGCGGGGCCATCATGTCGAACTGCTTGACGAGCTGACTGACTTCCTGGGCCTGCACGCCGGCCCCCGCCGCAATCCGCTGCCGGCGGCTCGGGTCGATCAGCTTGGGATTGCGCCGTTCCGCGCGCGTCATCGCATTGATGATCCCCACCAGCCGCCGCATGCCCCCTTCCGTGTCCTCGTTCTGGATCGCCTTCATGGCCTCGCCCATCCCCGGC
>DAISIS010000196.1:0-9475 GCA_036821925.1 Pirellulaceae bacterium | reverse complement strand
ACGGCCAGGAGCAACGGAAATGTCAGGTAACCCCACAGGGGATTCCAGGCGGTCAGGATGAGCGGCAGGGGAACCAAGGCCAGCGGCAGGAGCGCGTCCCAGCGGAACAGGCGCCGGCGCAGGTTTTCCGCCGAAAACACGGCCAACAGCGGCGTCATGGCGAGCAGGCTCAAGGCATGCGCAACCGTATCGCAGGCGGCATTCAGGAAAAAGACGGGCCACGGGGTGACCATCCGAGCCGGTTCGCCCCATGCCAGAACTGCGTTCGCCGCGGCGTCGCGGCGGAAGTGGATCGCCTGGTGGAACTCGAACTGCGGCGCCGCGAGCAGCGGCGCGTGGTGGAGGACGTGAACCGGCGCGCCAACGAGGTCGCGAAGTCCATCGGCAAGGCGGCCGACGCGGCGGAGCGGGAGGCGCGCAAAGAAGAAGGCCGCCGGCTGCGCGAGCAGAAGGACCAGCTGCAGAGCGAGGTCGATGCGCTCGACAGCGAGATTGAACGGCTGCAGGCCGGCATCCCCAACATGTCGCATCCCGCTGCGCCGGTGGGGGCGGATGACCAGGCCAACCTGGAGCTCCGCCGCGGCCGGCACCTGCCGCGCACCTTCGACTTCCCCGTGCTCGATCACGTCGATCTGGCGACCCGACTCGACCTGATCGACTTCGAGGGGGGCGCCAAGATCGCCGGCCACGGGTTCTACTTCCTGCGCAATGAGGCCGTCCTGCTGGAGCTGGCGCTCCAACAGTTCGCCACCCGCCTGCTGATGGACGCCGGCTTCACGCCCGTCATGACGCCCGATCTGGCGTACACGGAAATCCTGCAAGGCACCGGGTACATCCCCCGCGGGCCGGAAACGCAGATCTACAGCATCGAGAACACCAATCTGAATCTGGTGGCCACGGCCGAAATCACACTCGGCGGGCTGCTGGCCGGTGAGGTGGTGGCCGCCGAGCAGCTCCCCATCAAACTGTGCGGAATCAGCCACTGTTTCCGCACGGAGGCGGGCGCGGCCGGCCGGTCCTCCCGCGGGCTCTATCGCGTGCACCAGTTCACCAAAGTGGAGATGTTCGCCTTCACGCTGCCCGATCAGAGCGACGCGATGCTCGAGCACTTCTGCGATCTGGAATGCCGCCTGTTCGACGAACTGGGGATCCCCTATCGCGTCGTCGACACGACCACGGGCGATCTGGGGGGCCCGGCCTACCGCAAGTACGATCTGGAGGCCTGGATGCCGGGGCGCGGCGCAGAGGGCCAGTGGGGCGAAGTGACGAGCACGTCCAATTGCACCGACTATCAGGCTCGGCGTTTGAACGTCCGCTACAAGCTGCCCGGCCAGAAGGGGACCCAACTGGTGCACACGCTCAACGGCACCGCCATCGCCGTGAGCCGCGCGCTACTGGCCATTCTGGAGAACTACCAGCAGGCGGACGGCTCCGTGACGATCCCCGCCGTGCTGCGCCCCTGGGTCGGCTGCGACACCATCGAGCCCCAGGGGCACTAGCTCGGCCGGTGCCCCAGGGGCACGAGACCGCCCGGCCGGCACGGCGGCGGGCCGCCTCACCGGCGCGCGAGCACCTTGGAGGCGTCCGCGCACAGCTGACGGGCCTCGGCCGCCGTGGCCGCTTCCGCCACAATGCGGACGATCGGCTCCGTGTTGCTGGCGCGGATCAACAGCCATTTGCCGGGCCAGTCCAGACGCAGGCCATCGAGCCGGTCGCTCCGGGCGTCGGCGAAGTGCTTCTCCAGCGTGTTGAGCGCTTTGGGGATCGCCTTGCGCGGCACCTCCTGCTTCGTCTTGCAGATTTCGTAGCGCGGCAACTCGCTGGCCAGCCGGCTGACCGGCAACCCGCGGCAGGCCATGGCGTAGAGGATCCAGACCATCCCGACGAAGCTGTCCCGGATGTGCCCCACCTGCGGGTCGATGGGCCCGCCGTTCCCCTCGCCGCCGAACACGGCCGCGTGCTCCTGCATCATGCGGACCACGTTGGCTTCGCCCACTGGCGAACGCAGGAACGGGACGCCGTATTTGCAGGCCAGATCCTCCGCCATGCGGCTGGTGGAACAGTTCGTCACGACCGGCCCCGAGCGGGAACGCAGGACCTGATCCAGGCACAGGGCCAGGGTGTACTCTTCGCCGATGTAGCGCCCCTGCTCGTCGATCACCGCCAGGCGATCGGCATCCGGATCCTGGCAGAAGCCAATGTCGGCGCGCGCTGTGACAATCTCCCGGCAGACGCCCGCCAGATTCTCGGCCGTCGGCTCCGGCGGATGGGCGAACAGACCGTCCGGATGCCCCCCGACCACGGAGACGCGGCAGCCGAGCGCCTTGAGCAGGCGTTGCCCCAGGAGGCTGCCGGAGCCGTGATTCGAATCCAGCAGCACCCCGAAACGCCGCTGGCGGATCGGCGCGGGATCGATGGTGGCCAACAGCATCTCCAGATGGCGGTGGGTGGTGTCGTCGATCGTCCGCGCCTGCCCGATGTGCTGGTAGTCGACCCACGCCCCGTGCGCCTGCTGGTAGCGGGCCATGACCTGCGCGCCCGCGTCGGCCGAGAGGACCTGCCCGGCCGGCGAGAACAACTTGATGCCGTTGTACTGCGGCGGGTTGTGGCTGGCCGTGACCTGGATCGCGCCGGCTGCGGCGCGGTCCCGCACCAGGACGCCCACCGTCGGCGTGGCCGCCACCTCCGCGTCGAGCACGCTGCGGCCGGCGGCGAGCAGAGCGCCGCGGATCGTGTCGGCCAGCATGCGTCCGGTGCCGCGACCGTCGCGGGCCAGCACCAGGGGACCGTCCGGCTGGCCGGCCGCGTAGGCACACGCATAGCGGGCCGCCACCTCCGGCGTCAGGTTCTGCCCCACCACGCCCCGCAACCCCGACACGCTAATGATCAAATCAGTCATAATCCAACCTCAGCCTTCCTTGCACCGGCTCCCTCCTGCGGCACGACCGTCGACAATATGGAAAGATAGCCCGCGGGTTGAACGGGAACAAGCTCGAGCCGTACAATCCACAGCGCACCAGGGATGCGTCACAGCAGGATGACCGAGGGACAGCCACCGGAGGACTGATGAACACGCAGCAGGCTTTGGCGCGGCTGGATGCCGCCGCAGCCGCCAACCAATTGTCATGCGGGGCGGTCGAGAACATCCGGCAGTGGCTCACTCAGCCACGCTATGCGGCCTATGCCGCCGCGGTGCGCGAGCACGTGGCCAACGGCCAGTGGCAGCTGCTCGATGACGTCTTCTGGACCGTCATCCCGTTCGGCACGGGGGGCCGCCGCGGGCGGATGTACCCGATCGGCACCAACGCCATCAACGACCGCACGATCGGCGAAAGCGCGCAGGGCCTGGCCGACTACGTGCGTGCCCAGGCCGCGCCGCATGCGCCGCGGTCGTGCGCCATCGCCTACGACACCCGCCACCGCTCGCGGCACTTCGCCGAGCTGTGCGCCGGCATCATGGCGGCGGCCGGCTTCCGCGTGTATATGCTCGACGACTATCGCAGCACCCCCGAACTGTCGTTTCTCGTGCGGCACCAACGGTGCGCCTGTGGCATCATGGTCACGGCGAGCCACAATCCGCCCAGCGACAACGCCGTCAAGATCTACTGGTCCACAGGAGGTCAGGTGCTGCCGCCGCATGACCGGGCGATCAGCGAGCATGTGCAGCGGGTGAACGACATCGTGCAGGCCGATTTCCAGGCGGCCGTGGCCCAGGGCCAGATTGTGCTGTGCACTGCGGAGACCGACGCGGCATTTCGGGAGACCCTGGCGGCCGAGTGCTTTGGCGGCCCGCGCGACGTCCGCATCCTGTACTCGCCCCTGCACGGCGTCGGCGCCACCGCCGTCGGGCCGTTGCTGGAAACGACCGGCTTCCAGCAGGTGGAGATCTACGCTCCGCACGCCGCACCTGATGGCGACTTCCCCAACGTGCCGGGCCACGTCTCCAACCCGGAGAATCCGCGCGTCTTCGACCCCCTCATCGAACACGCCCGCCAGACCGGCGCGGAACTGGTGCTCGCCACCGACCCGGACTGCGATCGGATGGGGTGTGCCGCCCCCCTGACGCTCCAGCCCGGCGCGCCGTGGGCCACGCTTAACGGCAACCAGCTCGGCGCACTGCTGGCCGACTATGTGCTCCAGCAACGCCATGCGGCCGGGACCCTGTCCCCGCACCATTACCTGGTTAAAACGCTGGTCACCACCGAACTGATCCGGCGGATCGGAGACCAGTACGGCGTGCGGACCTGCGGGGATCTGCTGGTCGGTTTCAAGTGGATCGGCGGGACCATCGACCAGGAGGGACCCGATCGGTTCGTGCTGGGGTGTGAGGAATCGCACGGCTACCTGGTCGGGCAGTACGCGCGCGACAAGGACGGCGCGGTGGCATGCCTGCTGATGGCGGAACTGGCCGCGCACCTGAAAGCTGCCGGCCTGTCGGTCCACCAGCGCCTGCAGGAGTTGTTCCGGCAGCACGGCGTGCATACCGAACGGTTGATCACGATCCAGATGGAGGGTGCCGAAGGCATGGCGCGCATGAGCCGGCTCATGGAGCGGCTGCGCCAGCGGCCGCCGACCGAACTGGGCGGCCAGGGGGTCGTCGCCGTGCGGGACTACCTGAACCAGCAGGTGCGCGGCCCAGCCGGGACGTGCCCGCTCGCGGGGCCCCGGGGGGACATGGTCGTGCTCGACTTCGCCCCGGCGGGCAACTGCCTGGCCGTGCGCCCCTCCGGCACGGAACCCAAAGTCAAGTGTTACATGTTTGCCTTTGCGCCGCCGGCCGACGGCGCCGATCTGGACCAGATCGCGGCCCGGCAGCACGCCTGGCTGGATCAGCTGGCCGCGGACGTCCGGGCGGTCGTGGCGTCCGAGTCGCTTGCGTGAGGGAGTGTGTCATGCCCGCCGACTGCGCCTCGCAACCCGATCCGCCAGCGCAGGGGCCCGCCCCCGAGCTGGAACTGGAATACGGCCAGCGTCGGGCGCTGACGAAGGTGCGGGAGTTCCCCCACACGCCCGGCGTCTACCTGTTCAAGGATCAGGCGGGGATCGTCATCTACGTGGGAAAGGCCACGGATCTGCGTTCCCGCGCCGGAAGCTATTTCGTCAAGGCGGCCGCGGAGGATCCGCGGACCGGCCCGTGGGTGCAGGACATCTGCGACGCGGACTACATCGAATGCGACAGCGAAGTCGACGCGCTGCTCGTCGAGTCCCGGCTGATCAAGGACATTCAGCCCCGGCACAACAAGGAGCAGAAGGACGACAAGACCTTCCCCTACCTGATGATCACGACCCGTGACGACTTCCCGCGTGTGGAGGTGACGCGCGAGCCGAAGGAGCGGGGGGTGAAACTCTACGGGCCGTTCGCCAGCGCCGGCGCGCTGCGGGGCGCCGTGCAGGTGCTGCAGCGGATCTTCAAGTTCCGCACGTGCAGCCTCGACATCGCCGACGGGGACGAGCGGTGGCGGTGGTTCCGCCCGTGCCTGCTCGCCAGCATCAACCAGTGCACGGCGCCGTGCAATCTGCGGATCGGCAAGGAAGAGTACCGGCGGGCCATTCACCGGCTGCAGATGTTTCTCAGCGGGGACAAAGCCATCCTGCTGCGGCAGCTGCAGGAGGACATGCAGGCGGCATCCGCGGCGCTGCAGTTCGAACGCGCCGCCCGGCTGCGCGACGAAATCCACATGCTCAAGACCCTCGATCAACGGGGGGAACTCGACACCCACGCGCAGCCGGAGGTGTTCTTCATCGATCCCCACAAGGGACTGGCCGGCCTGCGCCGGGTGCTGAAACTGGCCACCCTGCCGCGCAAGATCGAGGGGATCGACATCGCGCACCTGCAGGGTGGCCAGACCGTCGCCAGCCTGGTGCAGTTCCTCGACGGGCTGCCGTTCAAGCCCGGCTACCGGCGCTACAAGATCCGCAGCGTCGAGGGAGCGGACGACTTCCGCAGCATTCAGGAGGTTGTCGCCCGCCGCTACCGGCGGCTGTACGATGAGTCCGATGTGTTTCCCGACCTGCTGTTGATCGACGGCGGGAAAGGCCAGCTCAACGCGGCGCTGGCCGCCTTTCGCGAACAGTCGCTCACGCCGCCCACCATCCTGTCGCTGGCCAAACGGGACGAGGAAATCTACCTGCCCGGCCAGCCCGCGCCGCTGCGGCTGAGCCGCCATGCGTTCGCGCTGCGGCTGCTGCAGTACGTGCGGGACGAGGCCCACCGGTTCGCGCAGCACTACCACCACATCCTGCGCAAGAAGTCCACACTCGGCTCCGCCCGCGCCGACGAACTGCGACGCACGCGCCGGCGTGATCCGGACACACCCTAAGACCGGTGCGCCGGGCACCGTGGCCGGCGGCCTAGCCCGCACGCGGGCCCAGCCCGAGCGATGCGGCGTGCGGCACCAGCGCATCGATGACGAACTGGATGTGCGTGAGCAGGTCGACCCCCAGATCCTCGGCGCCGCGCACGATGTCCTCCCGATTGACGGCCGCCGCAAAACTCTTCTGCTTCATCTTCTTTCGCACGCTCTGCGCCTGCATGCCGGCCAGCCCCTCCGGCCGCACCAGCGCACAGGCCGTAATCAGCCCGCACAGCTCATCGCACGCGAAGAGCGTCTTGTCCAGTCGCGACACACGCGGACAGTCCGGCAGGTAGTTGGCGTGCGATTTGATCGCGTAAATCACCTCATCCGGATAGCCGCGCTGGGCCAGGATCGCCGCACCCTGCAGCGGGTGGTCGGGGGGATCGGGCCAGCGTTCGTAGTCGAAGTCGTGCAGCAGCCCCACGATCCCCCACGTGTCGACGTCGGCACCAAACTGCACGGCGTACGCGCGGAGGGCGGCCTCCACCGCCAGCATGTGCCGCCGGAGGTTCTCGTTCTGCGTGTACTCGCACAGCAACTCCCAGGCTGCCTGGCGATCCATGACAAACGCTCTCCACAAGGTCCGACGCCGCTGCGCCCCCACCCGCCCGGGCGCGGCACCAACCGCAGCAGCGGCACAGCCGCCTCCGGGACACTCAGTGTTCCGCCGGCGCGTCAGCCGGCGGCGGATCCGGTACGTGGACCGGCTCCTCCTTCTTCTCCCGCCAGGGCTTCTTCTGGCGATAGCTCTCCAGCTCCTGCTGCAGCTGTTCCTGGATGTCCGGGTCCCCCAGTTCGACCGATTTCTGCGACCACTTGACCGCGTTGTCGAAGTCCCCGCTTTCGGCGTAGGCGGCAGCCAACGTGCTCAGGATATGAGCCTGCTGGTACTCGGTCAGCTCGCACGCCTGGAGTCCCATCTCCAACGCCCGCTTCCCGTCGCGAATGCCGTCCTCGGTCGACGTGGCCAGCACCCAGGCGAAGTTATTGAGGACGCCCGAGTCCGCCTCCAACAGCTTGACCACCACTTCGTAGTCGGCGACCGCCTGGCGGTGCGCGCCGACATTCAGATACGCGTCGGCGCGGCCGCGCAGCGCCAGACCGTTCTGCGGATCGAGTGCCAACACGCGGCTGAACACCTCGATCGCCTGCCGCGACTGGTTCCCGGCATTCAGGTAGATGGCCAGCTGCAGCTGCAGCAGCACGTTGTCGGGGTCCTCTTTGAGCAGCTGCGCGACGTCCTGTGCCGCCTCGGCGTACAGGCCCCGCGCCGCCAGGATCGCGCTGCGCAGCTCGATGGCCGGCTGCGCGCCGGCCCGCTGCTGGAGCACGCGGTCGACGTCCTGTTGCGCCAGGTCATGCCGCCCCGCCACATGGTTGAGCCGGGCACGCATCAACACCAGCCCCAGGTCGTCCGGCGTGAGCTTGATCGCCTCGCTCAGATCCTGCACCGCTTCGTCGTACTTCTCCTGCTGCGTCCACAGCTGCGCGCGCAGCGTGTAGGCCAGCGTCGTGGGCTGCTTCTCCAGCACCCAATCGATGTGCTTCAACGCCTCGTCGTACTGCTGCACCTTGATCAGCTGCTCGGCCACTCCCAGCCGCATCAGCGCGTTGTCCGGATCGCGTTCCACAAGGCTGTTCCAGTCGCGGACGGCCTGTTCCACCTGGCCGTGCTGCAGATAGTACAGCGCACGGGCCTGCCAGACGTCGGCGTCGTCCGGAGCGAGCTCCACGGCCCGGTTGAGGTCGGCCAGCGGGTCCTGCGTCGCGTCCGGCAGCTGGCTGCGCACGATGAGCGCTTCGGCCAGCAGCTTGTGATCGTCCTGCAGGTGCTCGATCGCCCGGTCCACCGCCTGGCGGGCGCGGTGCGCGTCGCCCCCCTCGAGCGACTGGAGCTGGGCAGTCAACAGATGCGCTGGACCGAACTGCGGATTGTGCTTGAGAATCCGCTCGAGGTCCGGCATCACGCGGTCCCGCATCTCCTTGAGCTTGTCGTTCATTGGCGGGGCGCTGAGCAGGATCGGCTGGGACATGCGCCCCGCCCGTTCGTACAGAGCGCCGATGAGCAGTTGCCGCGCAATGACCTCATCGTCCTTGGTGAGCCCCTTGTCCAGCGCCTGCTCGCACAGGGTGGCCACCTGAGCCAGGTCCTGGAGCGAGTCGGCGGACATCTTGAGGTCCATCGCCTTGTCCAGTTCCACCTGCCCGTCCTGGGCCGGGAGCGGGCCCGCCAGCAGCGCCACCAGCCCGCCCACACAGCACCATCGCATCGCTCGTCTGTTCATCCGGCATTCCTTGTCCCACGCCCTGCGTCGCGCCACCGGCCGTCTTGAGCCTAGGCCGGATTCGCGTCAGCGCGGGTCCAGCGGCCGTCAACCAGCCGCCACATCGAGCCCTGCGGATTCGCGTCGCGCAGCCCCGCAGGCAAACGTTCAGGTCGCACATTGTCATAGCATTGTAGCATGGCAAACCGCCGCAACGATGCCGGGATCCCCACCGCCGTGAATCCCGGATGGCCGGTCGCCGGGTAGGGACCGCCGTGATGCATGGCCGGACTGACCGCGACGCCGGTCGGCATCTTGTCGTTGAGCAGTCGCCCGACCCGCTCGCGCAGCAGCGGGGCCACCCGGTCGCAGATCGCGTCGTCCCCGCCCGCCAGGTCCGAATAGATGCAGCCGGTCAGATTCCCCTCGAGCGACGCCACGACGCGGCACAGCTCGTCGCCATCGTCCACAACCACCACCAGCGCCGCGTTGCCAAACGCCTCCCGCTGGAAGGCCTCGGGACTGCGCAGGAACGTGGTGCCGTCGACGCGCAGCAGCGTGTTGGCGCAGCGGAACCCCGGCTGGTCCGGAACGCGATCTTCGGTGAGACGCTGCGCGCCGGCCGCCAGCAGCTGCCCGAGGCTCTCCTGCAGCGTGCGCTGCACGCCGGCCGAGAGCAGCGGGCCCACCGGCGCAGCCGCAAAACGAGCCGCGGCCGCCGCCAAGAAGCCCTCGCTGGCCGCCCCGCCGATCAGCAGCACCAGTCCGGGATTCGTACAGAACTGGCCGGTACCCAGCAGACAGCTGGTCGTGAACTCCTCGGCCAGCTGGGCACCGCGTTCGCGCAACGCGCCG
>DAISIS010000195.1:0-9494 GCA_036821925.1 Pirellulaceae bacterium | reverse complement strand
CCTTCGTCATTCCTTCGTGCTTCGTCATCCGTCCTTCGTCATTCCTTCGTGCTTCATCATCCGTCCTTCGTCATTCCTTCGTGCTTCGTCATCCGTCCTTCGTCATTCCTTCGTGCTTCGTCATCCGTCCTTCGTCATTCCCTCCCCCCCGCGCGATTCCCGCACCGCCTCATAGTACATCAGTCCCACAATGGTCTTGGCATCCTCGATCTTCCGCTGCCTGACCCACTGCAGGGCCTGGGTCCAGGGGACGACCAGGTTTTCGATCTCTTCCGACGCTTCGCGTTGGGGTGTGCCGGGTGTGAGTTGGCTGGCCAGGAACAGGTGGATTCGTTCGTCGAGGATGCCGGGGGAGAGGAAGAAGGTGTGGAGCTGTTCGAGGCGAGTGGCGTGGTAGCCGGTTTCTTCGGCCAGTTCGCGGCGGGCGGTGTCGCGGGGGTCTTCGCCCGGTTCGAGCGTGCCGGCGGGCAGTTCGATCAGGGTCCGATCGACGGCCACCCGGTAGTTGCGGATCAAGCAGACGTGGTCGTCGTCGACCAGCGGCAGGATGGTGACAGCGCCGGGGTGGCGCACAACTTCGCGCTGCACCGTGTTTCCCGCGGCCGTTGTCCGCTCGATGGTTTCGACGCGGAAGCGCCGGGTCGTGAGCAGTATCCTGGGGTGGCGTGTCATGCGGTTCGGCCGTCCATCAGGTGCCGGCGAGCGCCCGGTTGATCCGATCCAGCGCTTCGTCGATCTCGCGCGTGCTGGCGAACCCGATGACCACGGCATCGACGCAGTCGAGCCCCATCACGTACTGGATGGACGTCTCGCGGTCGGCCGCGTCCGTGAACGATCCGTTGCCGATGATCTTCATGCCGATGACGCCGGACCCGGCGGTGTGGAGGCGGCGAATCTGTTCGAGCGCCTGGGGGAGGTCCCCCGGTTCATCCCACTGGCCGGTCGGCCCGTCGACATGCTTGCCCTGCGGATTAACGCGCACGAGGGCGATGTCGATCCAGTCGCAGTCGGGTGCCACGCTGAGGCTTTTCAGGCCGTGGATGGACGTGCCGTGAGCGCGGATCACCTGTTGGTCTTTCGCCGCAGCCAGGTCATCGCGCATCTGTTTGAGTTGATCGGGCCAGTCGGAGGTGGTTGTGCAATGGATCAACACTGAGTCGAGGTAGTCGGTGCCCAGTTCGGTGCGGAACCGGTCCAGGCAGGCCCGGACGTTCTTGGCGTCGGGGATCCCGATTTTCGTCTGCAGGAACAGTTCTTCGCGAGGCAGCCGCTGCAGGGCCGACTTGAGCATCCCGTGGATCCGGTAGGCATCGGCCGTATCCACGTAGCGAATGCCTCGGTCGTAGGCGTACCGGACGAGGTAATCCAGCCCCGCCTGGCCCAGATCCCGCTGCACCTGCCCGCCCTGGGAGCCGGTGCCCAGCCCCAGGCGGGACGTCTTGATGCCCGTCTTGCCGAGTGGGACGAGGTCGGCGGCGGTGCGGGGCGGCGTCTGGCCGCGCGCCGCATCGCCTCCGGCCAGCGTCGCAGCTGCGGCGCCGGCGGCCAGAAACTCGCGCCGTGTCAGTCGCTTCATGGAACCAGCTCCTCCGACGTCGACGTGGCGGCAGCCGTTGGCTCACTCTACGTTCGGCAGCTCCGCGATCGCCGCGCGGATCTTGTCCTGCGGGTATTCGTAGTCCTCCAGGTCGCCGCTCAGGTAGCGGTCGTAGGCACCCAGGTCACAGAGTCCGTGTCCGCTGAAGCTGAACACGATGCACTCTTCCTTGTTCTGTTCCTTGCAGCGCTGCGCTTCCACGATCGCCGCGCGGATGGCGTGTGACGTCTCCGGCGCGGGAATGGTCCCTTCCGTTTCCGCGAACAGCTGGGCCGCTTCGAAGCACTCCAGCTGATGGAAGGCGGCCGCTTCGATGAGCCCCAGTTTCAGGCTGAAGCTGACCATGGGAGACATGCCATGGTAGCGCAGTCCACCGGCGTGAATGCCGGGCGGCACGAAGCTGTGGCCGAGTGTGAACATCTTGATCAGCGGCGTCAGCTTGGTGGTATCGCCCCAGTCGTACCGGAACTCCCCGCGGCTCATCGTGGGACAGGAACACGGCTCCACAGCCACGAATCGCAGCTCTTTGCCTGCGATCTTGTGGCGGATGAAGGGGAAGGTCAGCCCGGCAAAGTTGCTGCCGCCGCCGCAGCAGCCGACCAGGACGTTCGGGTAGTCGCCGAATTCCTGCATCTGCCGCTCCACCTCCAGGCCGATCACCGTCTGATGCAGCATGACGTGGTTCAACACACTGCCCAACGAATAGTGCGCACCGTCGTCATGGACCGCGGCCTCCACCGCCTCGCTGATCGCGGTGCCCAGGCTGCCCGGCGTGTGCGGATCCGCGGCCAGGATCGAGCGTCCCGACTCGGTCTCTGTCGACGGGCTGGCGGTCACTTCGCCTCCCCACAGCTGCATCATCGAGCGGCGGTAGGGCTTCTGCTGATAGCTGACCTTGACCATGTACACTTTGCATTGGAGATCGTACTGTTTGCAGGCGAAGGCCAGCGCACAGCCCCACTGGCCGGCACCGGTTTCGGTGGTCAGCCGGTGGATCCCCTCCATCTTGTTATAGTAGGCCTGCGGGACGGCCGTATTCGGCTTGTGGCTGCCGGGGGGACTGTGGCTTTCGTCCTTGTAGTAGATGCGGGCGGGGGTCCCCAGCGCGCGTTCCAGGTTCCTGGCGCGCACCAGAGGGGTGGGACGCCACATCGACAACACGTTGCGCACGTCGTCTGGAATCTCAATCCAGCGTTCCTGCGACATCTCCTGCTTGAGCAGTTCCATCGCAAAGAGCGGCGCCAGATCCGCCGGGCCGACTGGCTGCATCGTGGCCGGGTGCAGCACGGGGGGCAGCGGTTCGGGCAGATCCGCCTGCAGGTTGTACCACTTACTGGGCAGTTCACTTTCAGACAACACAACGCGTCGATGGTTCATGAAACGCTCCTCGTCACCTACTGTTCACCGGGGGCTGGCGGACCGATCTCTGGAATGAATAGTCGTCTCGCCCAGGCCCGCACGCGGCATCCAACTATAGTATCGTCTAGCCCAGCGGCACGCAAACCGGTCCTCTCGCTTGGCCCGCCCCCGTGGCGTACCATGAGGGTGGTGGGGAATCCCCGGATGACTCGCAGGAACAGCACCATGGAACTGAGCCCTTCCGAGCTGCGCTGGCGTTGCGCGGCCGACCAGCTGGACTTCGAAACGACGAACGACCTGGAGGCGCTGCAGCAGATTCTGGGGCAGGCCCGGGCTCTGGATGCGGTGCAGTTTGGCATCAGCATCCGGCGTGACGGGTACAACATGTTCGTGCTCGGTCCACCCGGTCTGGGCAAACGGACGACGGTCAACTATTTCCTGAGCGACAAGGCGGCGACCGAGGCGACTCCGGACGACTGGTGTTACGTCAACAACTTCGAGCAGGCGTACAAGCCCTGGGCGCTGCGTCTGCCGCCGGGGCGCGGGGCCCAGCTTCAGCGGGACATGACGCAGCTGGTGGATCAGCTCAAGACGACCATCCCGTCGACGCTGGAACTGGAGGAGCACCAGAACCGCATCCAGGAAATCGAGCAGGAGGCGAAGGAACGCCACAACCAGGCGTTCAAGGAGCTGTCGGATCGGGCTCTGGAACGCGGGATCCAACTGGTGCGCACCCCGGGCGGGTATGCGATGGCCCCGGTGCGGAACGGAGAGGTGATCGGGCCGGAAGACTACGAGAAGCTGGCCCGGGAGGAACAGCAGCAGATCGAGGAAGCCGTCAAGGAGCTGCAGGAGGAGCTGAAGGAGATCATCGAGCGGATTCCGCGCTGGCGGATGGAGATGCGCGACAAGATCAAGGAGCTCAACCGCCAGGCGACCCAGCACGCGATCGCCCATCTGCTGTCCCAGCTGCGCGCGGACTACGCCACGCTGCCGCACGTACTTGACTACTTCAACGCGCTGGAGAAGGACGTCATTGAGCACACGGAGGACTTTCAGCCGCAGGAGGAGACGCCCCCCAACATCCTGGGGATGCCGGCGTCCGGCCAGCCGAACTTCCACCGCTACCGCGTCAATCTGCTGGTCGACAACAGCAAGAGCCAGGGAGCACCGGTGGTGTCGGAGAACCATCCCAGCTTCCAGAACCTGATGGGGCGCGCGGAACACGAGGCGCGGATGGGCACGCTCGTCACGCAGTTCACGCTGATCAAGCCCGGGGCATTGCATCGGGCCAACGGCGGCTATCTCGTGCTCGACGCGTTCAAGGTCCTCCAGCAACCCTTTGCCTGGGACGCCCTGAAACGCGCGCTCAACGCCAAACAACTGTGCATCGAGTCGCTGGGGGAGTCGCTGAGTCTGGTCAACACCGTGACCCTGGAGCCGGAACCGATTCCGCTGGACGTGAAGGTCATCCTGGTCGGCGACCGTATGCTCTACTATATGCTCTACCAGTATGACCGGGACTTCGCTGAACTGTTCAAGGTGGCGGCCGATTTCGACGAGCAGATGGACCGCAGCCCCGAAAACTGCGCGCTCTACGCGCGGTACATCGCCACCATGGCCCGCCAGGAACACTACCGGCCGTTCGACCGGCAGGCGGTGGCCCGCGTGATCGAGCAGAGCGCCCGGCTCGCCGGCGACGCGGAGAAGCTGTCCGTCAGCATGCAGTCGATCGCGAACCTGCTGCGCGAGGCCGATTACTGGGCCTCGACCGACAACGCTCCGACCGTCACGGCCCGGCACGTCGAGCATGCGGTGGCCCAGCAGATCTACCGGGCCGACCGCGTACGCACACTGGTCTACGAACAGATCCAGCGCGGCACGGTGATGATCGACACGCAGGGAGCGCGGACCGGACAGGTCAACGGGCTGTCGGTGATCGACATGGGCAACTTCTCCTTCGGCCAGCCCTCGCGCATCACCGCCACCGTGCGGATCGGCAAGGGGGAGGTCATCGACATCGAACGCGAGGTGGATCTGGGCGGGGCGATCCACAGCAAGGGGGTGTTGATCCTGTCGTCGTACCTCGCGACCCGCTTTGCCCAGAACCGCCCGCTGTCCCTCTCCGCCAGCCTGGTCTTCGAGCAGTCGTATGGCCGCGTCGACGGGGATAGCGCGTCGGTCGCCGAGCTCTGTGCGCTGCTCTCCGCCCTGGCCGACGTGCCGATCCGGCAGACGCTGGCCGTCACCGGGTCGGTTAATCAACACGGGCACGTGCAGCCCATTGGCGGCGTGAACGACAAGATCGAGGGGTTCTTCGACATCTGCCAGGCGTGCGGCCTGACCGGTGACCAAGGGGTGTTGATCCCCCGCACGAATGTGAAGCACCTGATGTTGCGGCAGGACGTCGTCGACGCGGTGGCGGCCGGCCGCTTCCACGTGTATGCGATCGAGACGGTGGACGACGCAATCGCGCTGCTCACCGGCCGGGCGGCCGGCGCGCCTGACGCCGCCGGGGATTACCCACCCGAGACGGTGAACTGCCGCGTGGCGGCGCGCATCAACGAGTTGTTCGAGATCCGTCAGCAGCTTTCCCAGCAAGGCACGAACGAGGCGAAATCATGAAACACACGCCCCCCCTCCCGGCCGTCCGCTGCATCCTGGTGGCCTTGGACGACGCGTGCTCCGATCATGAGACGATGGAAACAGCGGCCCGGCTGGCGGCCGACCTCCAGGCGGAACTGCAGGGCCTCTACGTCGAAGATGTCAATGCGCTGCGGCTGGCCGCGCTCCCCTTCACCCAGGAAATCACGGCGGCGTCCGGTGTGGCGCGGCGCATTGACCCGGAGTCGATGGAGCGCGCGATGCAGAACAAGGCGGCCCACGTGCGCCAGCTCCTGGAACGGTCGGCCGCCCGCGCGCACATTCGCTGCTCGTTCTCCGTCACCCGCGGCCACGTCACCCAGCGGGCGCTGCTGGCCACCAGCGAGACCGACCTGGTGCTGTTCGGGTCGCGCAGCCATGCGCCGGCCGTGCGGCTGCCGGTCGCGGCGCCCTCCCGCTTCGCCGTCCGACCCGTCGTGGCGGTCGTGGACGCGGCAGCGCCGCGCATCCAGACGCTCGACACCGCGGTCGCAATCAGCCAGCGTCAGCAGCGCGGGCTCGTCGTCCTGATCTGCGGCGCACCGCCCGAGGCGGTCGAACTGTGCGCCGACCGCGTGCGAGATCAGCTGGCAGACCGCGACGTGAACGCGCGCGTCTCGCGCATCCCCATCGACACCCTTGCCGACCTGGTCCGGGCCGCGCGCACCCACGGCGCCGCCCTGCTGCTGCTGAGCCGCACCTGCCGGCTGCTCGATCAGACCGCGGTCCACACGCTGCTGGAGAACCTGGACTGCGCAATCGTTCTCGGGTGAGCCGCAGAAACCGGGACCAGTCGCACCTCGCCGAAACGATGCTCTGCCCGCCGCGTCTGTGCGCGTCGCCCGTGGGCCCGCGCGGCCCTGCCACCGCCGATTGTAGTGCAGCACGCCAGCCCTGGCCAGGAAGAACGCCGTTCACGAGGCGGACTTTGCGCAAACAACTCTCGTTCCCGTGAACACCCCCAAACCCAAACCCACAGATGCACACCCAGACAGTCTGGATGCGGCGTGTACGCGCAGATTCCGGAGACGCTGACGCTCCGCGAAGAGTACGCAAAATGACGCTTGAACCGCTGCCACCGGCGCAGATGCTGCCTCATCGACCTCACCGACTCTGCGGATTATAGCGGTCGCAACGGGCGGCGCGATCGTTGAATCGCTCAAATGGATTGCATCGTTCTGATCAGCCTTACCTGTCGTGACGACAATTACGAGAGAGACTCACGTTCCTCGCGAACGCAACGCAGGACAGGACATTCACCATGCGATCTTGGCGGCAACGCCTCGAGGCCTCTCACCGGATCATGTTGAGCGACCACAAGAAGAGAATAGGCCGATCGTCGCTGTATTGGCTCCGCCAATGTCTGGGCCTTGCTGCCATCGTGCTCTCAACCGCAGGCTGTCGCGGGCCGCGCCAAATCCGGACTTCAGATTACGCCGGCGCAGTGAATCAGGTGTCCTACTCGGTGGCCAGTCCTGCCGCCGCCGCGGACGCCACTTCACCTGACGCTCCTGACCTGGGCGGCCCGCACCCAGTCGAGACATATATTTCGTACGCGCTGTCGCAGAACCCGGATATCGAGGTCGCTCGGAAAAGGGTCGATGCGGCTGCATACCGCGTGCCCCAGGCAGCGAGCCTCCGTGATCCGACGTTTGGTGCCGCGGTGCTTCCGTCGCCCGTGGAAACGGCCGCCGGGCGGCAGGAGGTCTCGCTCACAGCCAGCCAGCACCTACCTTGGTACGGAAAACTGAACACAAAGGCCGCCACCGCCGAAGCCGATGCGAACGTCGCCCGCGCGCAACTTGCTGCCGTGGAATTGGAGGTAATCGAGCAGGTAAAGCACGCTTACTACGAGTTGTACTTCGTTCAAAGAGCGGTCAGCATTACGGAGGACAGCCGGAAGCTTCTGTTAAATGTCGTGCGGATCGCCGAAAGCAAGTACCGAACGGGGAAGGCAAGCCAACAGGATGTGTTACGTGCGCAGGTCGAGATTTCAAATCTCGACAATCAGTTGATTCGCCTCCGACAGCAGATCGACAGTTCTCAGGCGAAGCTGGCCCGGCTAATGCACATCTCTCCCGATACGCCGGTGCGGGCCTCGGAACAACCACCTCAGCAGCAACTCCCTCACGACTTGCAGCGCCTTTACCAACAGGCGATCGCTGGGCAGCCCGAGTTGCACGCACAACTGGCCGCCGTGCAAAGAGACCGCCGAAACGTCGATCTAGCGAGGCTGGAGTATTTTCCGGATCTGACCGCAGGCGTGACATGGATCGGAACCTCGACATCTGGCATTAGCCCCGTGGCCAACGGCGAGGATCCCGTCTTGCTCGGTTTTTCGGTCAATGTGCCAATCTATCGAACACGCCTTGACGCTGGTGTGCGCGAGGCGGAGTCGCGTGTAGTTGCAAGCACCCGGCAATACGATTCTCTGCGGGACCGGACTGCGGAATCGGTCAAAGACCTCTATACTCGGGCTATCAGTCAGTACGACCTCGTGAAGCTGTTCCACGACGACATCATTCCCAAGGCGGAGCAGACGCTGGAAGTTTCCCAGAGCGATTACCAGGTCGGTGAGGTGGATTTCCTCACCGTGATCGACAACTGGCAGCAGCTTCTCAGGTTCCAGATAGCTTATCACCGCGTTGAATCACAACTGCAGCAGACGCTAGCCGCCCTGGAAAGGGCCGTGGGCGGACAACTCCAAACGGTGTCCGCAGTCGAGCACGTGCCGCTTCCCCTGCCGTCCGAGAATCGTCTGCTGATGCCCGACGCGCTCCCCGCCGTGCCTCATGCTCCGCGCGCACAACCGTAGCCGGACAACTCATGCTCCAACAAGAATACATGGGACAGCCGACGCACAGAGCCTGCCGGCACAATCGAAGGAATACGGTCATGTCGAAGAGCAAACCATCGACGATGTGGAAACTGTTCGGTATCGCCCTGATTGTTTCATTGTCCGGGTGCGCGGCTGCCTACCGCGACTATCAGGGGTGCTGTATTCCATACCTGTACTGCACGCCGCCTCCACTGCCATACGTTTCTTACGAGAAATGCCATTGTCCAACTCCCGGCGCATCGCTGTACGTTCAGCAGCACGGCCACTCGGGTCCCGCCATCCCCGAATCGGATGCACCGATAAAGAAGTGGACGGACGGCTCGTCCCTCCGCACGAGGTGAGTAACGATGCCGACATCGCTACTGGGAAACCTCTGCCAGGTACCGCTCAGTGCGGCCGGAACCCGGTGGCCGGTCACGTCGGCAACGGCAAGGAGGCAAACGCAGCGGGGAAGGGACATGATGTCGTAGTAGTCGCCGGCTACGTCCTCGGCCGGTCGGTCGAAATGGGTCAAACGCAGCCCTGCCACGGCGACTTCCTCGGGCAGGAGTTGCTGCTGGGTGTTTCGAGCTCGGTTCATTTCGCTGCGTCTGCGCCGCTCGTTCTTTGCCAAGAACGTGCTCATCGTAT
Organism: Pirellulaceae bacterium; assembly: GCA_036821925.1. Lineage (GTDB taxonomy): Bacteria > Planctomycetota > Planctomycetia > Pirellulales > Pirellulaceae > JAAYDI01. Next base: position 426 of record DAISIS010000195.1, on the reverse strand, counting down.
TGACCGCCCCGGCAAGATGGTCGAGCTCTTCGCTTCGGAAAGGACCGGCTTGAAGATCGAACTCCCCCTGAGCGATTCGCCGCACCGCTTCGACCAGCTACTGCAGCGGTCGGGCCGCCATCCGCAGGAAAAACAGATTGATCACAATCGCCGTGACAAGCACCGATAGGACAATTCGCGGCAGCCGTCGCAGGAGATGTCCGGGCGAGAGACTTTCCTGCTGCGTCCACAGACATCATCGATGTGCGCTGCACTGCCCTCTCGCCCTGTAGTCGCAACCACAGGACGGCTGGCAATAGCGTCTTCGACTCTTCTTCCAGCGCGATGCGTTTCTCGCCGACACGGTGGGCACTTTCCTGACGATTGTCCGGTCCGGGGGCGCAAATTAGCTGACAGGATTAAGCGGCCCACGGATCGGATTATTTG
>DAISIS010000194.1:0-9549 GCA_036821925.1 Pirellulaceae bacterium | reverse complement strand
CCGCTTGCTCTCGTCGGCGGCCTCCATGAAGGCGTAGATTTCGAGCGTCTGCTCGGCAGCCACTGGCGGCTGACCGGTCCGGAAGAACCGGGCGATCTCCACCAACAGCGGCTCATACCCGCCGAACTCGCCCGCCGGTGCAATCCCCTGGTCGCCGAACACCGTCGCGCCGAAGCCTACACGACCCTGCAGAATGCCCCGGAACGTGCCCAGCCGGCCGTCCCCCCACACGCCGGCCGCCAGGTCAGCAGTCGGTGACTTGACGCGGGCCACCGTCTTGCAGCCCGGCCCCATGATGGTGAAGAGCAGCTCGCTGCCATGGATGCCGTAATAGAACAGGTCGGGATGATTGGGCTCCAGCGGCGCATTGGAACTGAACGCGTCGCAGCCGAGCACTTTGCCCACCCGCGGATCGTTGCTCATGCCGGCAATGCCCGGACTGTAACGCAGCGAGGAACTCGAGAAACACGGCGTGCCGGTAGTACGCGCCAGCTCGTAAATCCGCACGACATCCACCAGCGAGGCAGCCACCGGCTTGTCGACGTAGAGCGGCTTCTTGGCCGCCAGCACCGGCCGGGCCTGCTCCAGGTGCGGCCGCCCATCGATGCTCAACACCATGACCGCATCCACCTTCGGCAGCAGCGCCTCCACCGTGTCCACCAACTCCACCCCCATGTCGCGCATCGCCTGCGTGTTCTTCGCGATGTTGTCAGCGCTGAACGGAATGTCCGGACTGAACGCCGGGACCGCTGCCACGATCTGCATGTCATGGATCGGCGCCGGGGAATTCGGGTCGGTGATGATCTGGGTCCAGGGCACCGCGTGGGCGTCGAGCCCGACGATGCCGACGCGCAGCGGCGCTGGGGCCGCCGCGTCCTGGGCCCGGCCGGTCGCCCCGCTGATGACACCCAGGAGCAGGACCAAGGCCAGTGGCAGATACAGAGATCGGGACATTCTAGGATTCCTCACAGTGATGAACAGCATGACAGCATCAGGATCGTTCAGCCCGCGGAGCTCGGCAGCAGCGCGTCACCTGCCGCCGGCAGCGGCGGGACGGACGCCTGGTCTCAGCGGCGCGGTTTACCAGGGTGGCAGGCAGAGCGTGCCCCCCTCCAGGTGAATGACGCTGCCATTGATGAACCCGGCATCGTCACTCAACAGAAACGCTACAGCCTGGGCCACATCCAGCGGCTGACCCATGCGCTGCACGGGGATCTTCTTGGCTACCTCCGCGTACAGCACTTCCTTGGGCGTATCCCAGCCCGCGCACGACGCGGCCAGCATCGGCGTGTCGATCGTGCCGGGACTGACCGCCACGAAACGCACCCCTTCCGGACTGTGGTCGGTGACCAGCGATCGCATCAGCGCCACCACGGCCGCCTTCGATGCGCAGTAGAGGCCGTGCGCCGGGAAGCCGATGTCGGCAGCCACCGACGTGGTGAAACAGATCACCCCCCGCCCCTGACGCCGCATGATCGGAACCGCATGCTTGGCCACCAGGACCGGACCCAGCAGATTGACGTTGATCACCGCATGGAAATCGTCGACGGTGACGTCGGTGATCTTCTGGTTCCGCAGCACGCCGGCATTGGCATGCACGCAGTCGAGACGCCCGAACTGCTGGACCGCCAGTTCCATCGCGCCTTGCACGTCCGCTTCCTGGCTGGTGTCGCCATACTGGAAGAGGCAGGTGAGTCCTTCGTCCGTTAGCCGCCGCGCCAATGCCTCACCCGCCTCCCGCTGGATCGACATCGTCACCACCTGCGCCCCGTGCCGGGCAAACAGCTCGGTGCAGGCCTCACCAATACCGGACGTTCCGCCCGTGATCAGAATGACTTTGTCTTTCAGGTGCATACGAGTCTCCTACTGCTCTGAACGTCTAGCCTTTGTATCCGGACCGTTGCCGCCGCGGCGTGCCCGCCTCCCGGAACGCAATGGCGCGGTCAATCAGACCGCGGATGTCGCATGCCGGTTGATAGCCGAGCACATAGCGGGCTTTTGTCGTGTCGATGCAGAAGTCATGCCCCACAGGGTCCACCAGCTCCAGCACATCAATCCCCAGACGCTCTGCGGCGTAATGCGCTGCGTCGACGTAGTCGAACGGATCGGTCATGGCGATCATGAACGTCTGACCCTCGACCCCTTCCCGCTCCAACGCCAGCAGGAACGACTGGACGCAGTCCTCCACGGCCACGATGTGCCGCCGCACCGGCTGGCCGTTCGGGTGCCGCAGCGCCACCGCGGCGTCCCGCCCAGCCGCATAGAGCGCCCGCTGCTGTTCGTTCATCAGTTCCTGCCAGACCGGAATGCCAAAACACTCGCCCGCCACCGTCAGATGGTTGAGGATGTCGTCGTCGGCGTGAATCCAGGACATCCGCAGGCAGACGGTGGGCACCCCCGCCTGGTGATAGTACTGCGCGAACATCGCCTCTTCCAGGACCTTGGACAGCGGGTAGTAGCCCGGGTAGGCGATCAGCGGCATGTCCTCCCGAATCGGCACCGGCTGCGGGTTGAAGTAGATCCCGTTGACCGCGTCGCCGCTGGCCAGGATCACACGTCGCGGCGCCTTCGTACGCAGGGCGGCGTCCAGCAGGTTAAAGGTGCCCCGCAGGCTGACCTCGACCAGCGCGTCCCGGTCTTCCTTGCAGGTGGCCAGATGGATCACCGCGTCGCAGTCCCCAACCAGCTCGTCGATCAGCTTCGCATCCCCGACGTCCCCCCGGACCTCCTCCACGCCCACCACACCCACGGCATACCGATGGCACAGCGCGCGGACCTGATAGCCGGCCGCCACCAGCGCCGTACACAACGGCGCTCCCAGCTTGCCACTGGCCCCGGTGATGAAGATGCGTTGGATCGCGTTCGGCATGATGGTGACCTCCCATGTGTGACAGGATATGGAGGGAATGACGGATGACGAATGACGGAAGCACGAGGGAAGTACAAAGGACGAATGAATGCGTCGCGGTGCGGCGTCTCCTGCTCGGTCATGCGCGCCCCCCGTCGTGCTTCCAGCATTCGAAATTCCTTCGTGCTTCCGTCATTCGTCCTTCGTCATTCCTTCGTGCTTCCGTCATTCGTCACTCGTCATTCCGTCGTGCCACCGTCATTCGCTACCGGCCAGAGGCCGGCAGCGCCGGCACGCTCATTTCTCTTCCCGCTGATATTCCATGAACTCCACAACGCCGCCATCGGGTGTTTCGTAGAAGCCGACGAAGGCGAGGCCGGCATCGAACGGTTCGAGCAGCACCTTCAGTCCCTTGGAGGCTTCGCGGATGCTGTCGACGCGAAACGCCACGTGTGGCAGGTTCCGCACGGGACCGGTGACCGGCGTGTCGGGCTCGTACCGCAGCCACTCGATGTGGTACGGGTGAGTGCGGAAGTCGGTCACCCACACCTTGGTGGCCGGGACGTAGATCTCACCTTCGTGTTTCTCCGTGGTGATGATGCCGAGATGATCGAATTCCATGAGGCGTATGCTCCTGTCAGAAGTAGACAATCTGTCCGGATCGTGACGACTCTTCCGCGGCGGCCAGCAGGGCGACGGCCGCGCGCGATTCCTGAGGCGTAATCCGCGCAGGACGCTGGCCGGCCGCTACGCAGTCGGCGAAGTACCGCAGTTCGGCGCGCAGGATGCCGAACCGCTGGCCGAACACGTGCGGCCAGTACAGCGTGTCGGGCCGCCGATTCCCCGCGCTGTCGTGGATCTCTAACCCCGCCTCGCCGCAATTGATGTAGATCGCTCCCTGTGTGCCGATCACCTCCATGCGGGCGTCAATCTGGTAGGGGGTGCTCTCCGGCAGATGCCAGATCGATTCGATGACCATGATAGCGCCGTTATCGAGGCGGGCCATGGCCCAGCCGCCATCGGGATACTTGTTGCTGCCCGGATGGATCTCCTGGGCATAGATGCTCACCGGCCGGGCGCCGCTGAACCACAACATCAGGTCGCCGTCGTGGATGCCGTCGCCCATCAGGGCGGAGATACTGTCGAGCACCATCCGCCCCACCGTCACGGACAGATTGCGCCGCGCGTGCATCGACACGATCTGACCGATCTGGCCGGCCTCGATCGCCTGTTTGGCCAAGGCCACTCGGGGGTCGAACCGGCAGATGTGGCCCACCATGAAGTGACCGGGGGCCGCGTCCGCTGCGGCGAGGATCTGATCGCAGTCCGCGGGCGTCGGCGCCATCGGTTTCTCCAGGAAGACGTGCTTGCCGCTGCGCAACGCATCGATCGCGATGTCGCGGTGATCCTGGATGTGGGTGGTGATGCCGACGACGTCGATCTCCGGGTCCGCCAGCAGCTGGCGGTAGTCTGTGTAGCGGCGCGCGACCTGGAACCGATCGGCTACTTCCGCCAGCCGCTGCGGGCGGCGCGTGCACAGCGCCGCGAGCTGGACACCGGGCAACTCGGACAACACCTCAGCGTGAACCTCACCGAACCAACCGAGCCCGATGATACCCCAGCGAATGTCTTGCATTACTGTGCGCTCCTTTTCGCGGCGAAGATCTGTCGCATTTTTGTGGCCGTGTCCCGCGCCAGGTCCAGGTCCGGCAAAACCAGGTCGGGCAGCCGGCTGAACGGCAGCATCTCAGCCGTGATCGGACCGTGGTACTTGATCTTCTTCAACGCCGCTTTCACCGCGTCGAAGTCCACGTCCCCCTCCAGCAAGTCATCGCCGAACCCGTGCAGCACTCCCCCGGCGTCGTTCCGCTTGAAGTTCTTGACGTGCACCGCTGCGATCCGCGACCCGAGTATTTCGATCCAGTGCTGAGGGTAGCCGGTCAGCACCACATTGCCGACGTCGAAGTACGAGCCGATGTGCGGGCTCGAGAACTGGTCGATGAATGTGCACAGCTCGACCGGCCCCAGCAGGAACTTGTTCCAGACGTTTTCGAGCGCCAGCGTCACGCCGTGGTCTTCTGCGATCGGCAGCAGTTTGCGCAGCGACTTGGTGGCGTTGTCCCATACCTGCTGGTACGGGGTGACCGGGACCGCAGGATCCCAGCCCACGTCGACCACGCCGGGGATGACCAGGATGGTCGGAACCCCGAGCCAGTGTGCCACCTCGATGTAGCGCCGCGTGAACTTGACCGCGGCCTTGCGCTGCTCCGCGTCCGTCGACGACAGCGGGCAGCCCCAGTAGTTGCCGCTGGCCAGCGTCGCCACAGACATGCCCAGTTCGTCCGCGTCGCGCCGAATCTGCTCGCACGTCTCCCGCGTCGTGTCCACGTCGAGCACGCCGGCGCCGAAGGCCAGTTCCAGTCCGTCGTAGCCACAGGCCTTGGCCCGCTCCAGCGCCTCCCGAATCGGTGTCTGACCCTCGAACCCGCCGATCGTCCAATAGGTGATTTGCAGGACGTTTTTCATGTGTATGGTCCCCCCTCCTCGGTAAACACTACGCCGGTCAGTATATCAGTGTCCCACGTGGGACCATAGTAGGTTCAGACCGCGAGGTGCCGATCGCGCCCCGTCGGACACACGCCCGCTGCAGGTCGTCGGGGGCGTGGACCGACAGGTCACTGGCACCTGCATTGACAGACAGGCGGTCAGCGGCAGAAAATGGCACCGTCACTGATCACACGAAGGAGGATTCGGCGATGGCAGTAAAGGTCGGCATTATCGGCATGGGGTTCATGGGACGCATGCACCTGTCGGCGTATGGGCAGCTGCCCAAGGCGCAGGTCGTCGCGTTTGCAGATATCGATGCGGACAAGCGGGCGGGACGCAGCGATGACGCCGGAAATCTCGGCGACACCGGTTTCAAGTTCGACGTGCAGGCGTTTAAACGGGTCTATGAGTGCGGTTTCCAGCTGATCGAAGACCCCGGGATCGACCTGGTCGACATCTGTGTGCCCACCCCCGACCACAAGGACCTGTTTGTCGCAGCGGTAAAGGCCGGGAAGAATGTCCTGTCCGAAAAGCCGATGGCGGTCAAACCGAGCGATGTGAAGGCGATGGTCGCGGCCGGCCGCCGGGCCAAAGGTGCGGTGATGATCGCACAGTGCATCCGGTTCTGGCCAGCCTACGTGCTGTTGAAAGAGTACGTCACCAATAAGAAACTGGGCAAGTGCAAGAGTCTGATCCTGCGGCGGCAGGGCAACAAGGCGCTCTGGAGCCCGTGGTACTTCAAGGCCGCAACGTCGGGCGGGGCGGTCTACGACCTGCACGTGCACGATACTGACTACGTCAATTTCCTGTTCGGAAAACCGACCGCAGTCTGCTCGGTCGGATCGATCGGCGGCACGACCGATCGCGGCGTCGACCACGTCGTCACGAACTACTACTATTCGCCGCGGAAAGTCGAGGCGGTCACGGCGATCGGGGCCTGGCATCAGCACAAGACCTGGCCGTTCTACATGGGCTACACGGCCGTCTTTGAACGCGGCACACTCGACTTCGACATCCAGCGTCCCCAGCCGGTGATGCTCTATACCGATGACGCCGCCCAGGAGATCAAGGTGGCCGCAACGGACGGCTGGTTTGAGGAGATCAAATACATGGTCAGCTGCGTGGCCCGGGGCGAAAAACCGGCGCTCAACACCATCGCGTCGACAGACATCTCCATGCGGATGGTCCAGGCCGAAGTACGTTCCATCAAGAGCGGGAAAGTGGAGAAGGTCAAGTAGCCTCGCGGTCCAACTCAACGTCGGAAAACGAAGCCGGGTCCTCCACCGGTTCCAAGTGCGTGTCGACCGTGGCGTCGCCCAGCGTCTGGCGAATGTCGGCCTCGATGTGTTCCAGCACTTCGTGGCCGCGCTGCACGGTCCAACGCCCCGGCACCAGAACGTGTACCGAGACGAACCGGCGGGCACCCGCTTGACGGGTGCGCAGCGCGTGGAACTCGATCCCCGCCTGCCGGTACCGCGCAAAGACCTCCTCGATCGCTGCCTGTTCCGCCGCGGGCAGGGCGGCATCCATCAGGCCCAGCACCGACCGCCGCACCAGCCCGTAGCCGGTCCGCACAATGTTGCCGGCCACGGCGATCGCCACGAGCGGATCGAGACGCTGCCAGCCGGTCAGCGTGACGAGCGTCACCCCGACAATCACACCGGCGGAGGTCCACACATCGGTCAGCAGATGCCGCGCGTCCGCCTCGAGCGTGATCGAGTTGTACTGCTGGCCGACCGACAGCAGGATGCGGGCCACGCCGAAGTTCACCAGCGAGGCCACCGCACAGATCACCAGCCCCAACGTCGGCTGCGCCAGCGGCTGGGGATGCACCAGCCGCACAATGGCGGTGATCAGAATGCTGAGCGCGGCCAGCAGAATCAGCGTCCCCTCAGCTCCGCTGGCGAAATACTCGGCTTTCGAGTGGCCATACAGATGCTCCTCGTCCGCCGGCCGCGCCGCAATCGTGAGCATCACGAACGCGATTACGGCCCCCAGCAGGTTGACCAGCGACTCGGCCGCATCCGACAACAGGCTGACCGAACCGGTGACCCAGAACGCCGTTGCTTTGAGCAGGATCGTCACCAGCGCAGCAGCGATCGACAGCCACGCGTAACGGGCCAGCGACAGACGATCGGTCAGCGGCCTGACGGAAGGCTCTGCCATCGCGGTATGCGTCTCGAAAACCAGCACCCCGGAACGCCCAGGCACAAATTGCCCAGGCATGAATTGCCCAGCTACAGACTGCCCCTGGACAGACTGCCCAGTGTACGGACTACCTGGCCGACATGCCAGGGTTCAGCGCCGCCGGCTCCGTGGCGTGCGGGGTGCGCCGCCAGTACACTGGCGGACAGGCGGGACAGTCATTGCAGGCCGGTGCCCGGGGCACGCGGCGACACCTGGGGTGGGAGGGCGAGCATAGCATGGTGCGTTATCTGATCACGTGGTGGGCAGGCGCGGTGGTGGGGCTGGCGATCGCGCTGAGCGGTCCGGCGGCCCGCGGGTACCAGGATCCGGCCGCGCCGCTTGTACAGGATGTGACGTTTACCGCTGCGATCGACGGTTCTGCGCAGCAGTACGTGCTCGTGCCGCCCCCCGGGTTCGATCCCGGAGCGCCGTGCGACGTCCTGATCGCGCTGCACGGCCACGGCTCCGACCGCTGGCAGTTCGTGCAGAATCCACGCGACGAGTGCCGCGCCGCACGCGATGTGGCCAGCCGCCATGCGTTGCTGCTGGTGTCCCCCGACTACCGCGCATCGACCTCCTGGCTGGGTCCGGCGGCCGAAGCGGACGTCGTGCAGATCATTGCGGAGATCAGGCAGCGATACCACGTGCGCCGGGTCTTCATCTGCGGCGGGTCGATGGGGGGCTCCGCCTGCCTGGCCTTCGCCGCGCTCCACCCGGAGCTGGTCGACGGCGTGATGTCCATGAACGGCACCGCCAATTTCCTGGAATATGCCAACTTTCAGGAGGCGATCGAGGCGTCGTTTGGGGGGACGAAGTGGGAGATCCCGCTGGAATTCAAGCAGCGGAGTGCCGAGTACTGGCCGGAGCGGCTCAAGATGCGGGTGGCCATCACGGCGTCCGGGCAGGACACGCTGGTGCCGCCGGACAGCGTCTTGCGTCTGGCGACCGTGCTCCGCGCGCTGCAGCGCCCGGTCTTGCTGATCCATCGACCGGAGGCGGGTCATGAGACCTGCTATGACGACGCGGTGGCCGCGCTCGAGTTCATCATCCAGCCGGGGCCGGACGAAGTGCAGGATGACTATCGGTGGCTGCGCGGCGCCAACTACGTCCCCGCCTACGCGCGCAACGACGTCCAGACCTGGATGGACTACGACCCGGCGATCATCGACCGCGATCTGGGCTATGCCGAGAAACTGCAGCTCAATTGCCTGCGGGTCTTCCTGCAGGTGGCGGTGTATGAACACGATCCGCCGCAGTTCCTCGACCGGTTCGAGAATCTGCTGAGCCTGTGCGCGAAACACCGGATCCAGGTGATGCCCGTCTTGTTTGATTCGTGTTTCGGCGCGTTTCCGGATCTGGACGGCTATCGGGACAAAGATTGGATGGCCTGCCCCGGTCAGAACCGGCTGGGACGCGAGCACTGGCCGGCCATGGAGCAGTATGTCCGCGACGTGGTGGGACGCCATCGGCAGGATCGGCGCGTGGTGATGTGGGATGTGATGAACGAACCGTACGTGACCTCCTTCGAGAGCGAGGCGGACCGCCAGGCCATCCACACGTTTCTCGGGCAGGCGCTGGACATGACGCGCCGGCAGGAGCCCTGCCAGCCGCTGACCATCGGTTGGGAGACCGCGGCGCTGGCCATTGATCCGGCGCAGTATGCGGAGCGGGTGGATGTGATCGCTTTTCACAATTACACGCCGGAGTTGCGCGCGGCAGTGCGTGCGGCGCAGGCGGGGGCGAAACAGCTGGGCAAGCCGGTGATCATCAACGAAGTGGTGGGCCGCCCGCACCAGTCGTTCGAATTCACCATGCCGATCCTGCGCGAGGAACGCATCGGATGGTGCTTCTGGGAACTGCTGCTTGGCAGAACTCAGTTCTCACGCAGCGACCCGCCCTACCAGGGGCTCATCGATCCTGACGGCCAGCGCTATGACGCCGCGCGAGCCGCGCAGGTGATGCACGTC
>DAISIS010000193.1:0-9568 GCA_036821925.1 Pirellulaceae bacterium | reverse complement strand
CCGCGCGGGTCGCAATATAGCGGTGGCTGGTGCCGTGGAACCCCCACCGTTTGACGTGATACCGGTCGCCCCATTCCCGGGGCACCGCATAGTAGCGCAGCCGGTCGGGCACGGTGGCGTGGAAGCCGGTTTCAAAAGCGGCCACTAGCGGCAGGCCGGGGAGTTTCTCGGCCAGCAACCGCATGGCGGCCAGGTAGGGGGGATTGTGGGCCGGCGCCACGTCGCACATTGCGTCCATGGCCGCCAGCACCTGCGCATCCACGCGTTGCACGCCACTGAGGCTACCCCCGTGCACCGCCTTGAACCCGATCGCCGCCACATCCGCCGCGTCCTGCAGGCAGCCGCCGTCCGGGTCGGTCAGCTGCGCCAGACACTGACGCACGGCCACGGCGTGGTCCGGAACCTCCGCGGTCAACTCCCTGCGCCGCCCGGCAACCTCCACACAGCAGAGACTGGCGGACGAACCGATACGTTCCACACTGCCGCGCGCCAGCTGACGCTCGTCGGCCATGTCGAACAAGCGGTACTTGAAGCTCGTCGAACCGAGGTTGGCGACCAGGATCTTCATGATCTCTCTTCCTCCGCGAAACCGGCTGGCGGGGCCGGTCTCAGGCCAGGAACGCTTCCACCAACCCTTCGGCCGGACGCGGGATCACGTGGCTGCTCACGAGTTCTCCCACCTGCGAGGCCGCATTCGCGCCGGCCTCGACCGCCGCACGCACACTGCCCACATCGCCGCTGACAATCGTCGTCACCAGACCGCCGCCGATGCCGACGCGCTTGACGATCTGCACGTTCGCCGCTTTGGCCATCGCGTCCGTCGCTTCCACCAACCCGATCAGTCCGCGGGTTTCAATCATTCCGATCGCATTTGGCATTGTCTGAGTTTCCTTCTGAATTCGGAGGAGCTACTTGGGGGGGTTGAGTCTCTTGAGTGGTGCCGGCAGCACGATCCCCAGGTCATCATGGGGCCGGGGAATCACCTGCACGCTGACCACCTCGCCAATCCGCCCGGCAGCGTTGGCGCCTGCGTCCGTCGCTGCCTTGACGGCCGCCACATCGCCGGTCACGAACGCTGAGACCATGCCGCTGCCGACCTTGTCCCAACCCAGCAGTTGGACGTTGGCCGCCTTCAACATCGCATCGACAGCCTCGAGCAGGGCTACGAAGCCCTTGGTCTCGATCATGCCTAGCGCTTCCATTTGTTTCGCCATAGAGGACGCTCTCCCATGCAAAGAGTGAAGTAACGTGTTCGTGTGCGGATCAGGTTCTACGTCTGCATCGTCCGGCCAGGTGCTGTCGCCGGCGGCAGCAATTCGACTTTCGTCGCCGCATCCAGGAAACAGGCATTCCCTTCGTCCGTGTCCAAGTGCACCTCCAGCTTGCTGGTTTCGTCCGCGCGCACCAGCAGGTCTTCAAACACGGTCGTACAGGCAGGGGATTCGACGCGCAGGCGGATGCTCTCGCCGTTGCGGACCCCCAGCAGGGCCGCGTCCCGCAGGTGCATGTGGACATGCCGCGCCGCGCGGATCACCCCCTGCTTCAGCTCCACCACCCCCTGGGGCCCGACCAGCACACAGCCGGGTGTGCCCTCGATCCGGCCACTGTGCCGGACCGGCGCGTCGATCCCCAGAGAAATGGAATCGGTGAAGGCCAGCTCGACCTGGCTGGCGCTGCGGGTCGGTCCCAGAATCCGCACCGTCGGGAGCATGCGGCGGCGCGGTCCCACCACCATCACCGTCTCTTCCGCCGCGTAGAAGCCGTCCTGATACAGCGGCTTCATCGGCGTCAGCGTATGCCCCGGGCCGAACAGCATCTCCACATGCTCGTCCGTCAGATGCACGTGCCGCGCCGAGATGCTGATCACGACGTCCGGCCGGACCGCCGCATCCGCACCGCGCGCCGGCCCCGCGAGCGGCTGCTGAAGGACAATCTGCCGCACGATCCGCTCGATCGTGCTGCGGTCAATCGAGATAGCTGCAGACATGGATCAAACACCGTCCCCGTGCGTGGTACGAACGTGCTCCTGATGCGCCCCGGCACTGGTCGCGCAGACTGGCTCGGACCGGACTTCTCAAACGTACTTCACGACGAACGACTCCGACGGGATTCTCGCCACCCCCGGCCGCCGGCAGCCGCACGCCCGCCTCCACCCACCACTTCCGCCACCGTGCCGCGTCTCCCCGATCCAGCACCGCCGCCTCCGCCCCGAGATATTCCGCATAACAGCGCCAGACGGGTGTGCCCGAACCTGGAACTGCCGGCCACGACGATCAGCCGGCGCGCCGCCCGCGTCGCCCGCGTCGCCCGCTCGATCTCCACCGGCAACCGCGTGCCTTTCGACGACACGCCATGGACAGATCCGTTCCAGGCAGCGCATGCGTCACCACCGGCATAGCCCGTTCCAGCAGCCGCAACAGCTCCGTCGGCCCTGGAGAGGCCGAGGCCACCCTTCCCTCAACCGCCCACGCGATACAAGTTCGCGCGCTTGCCGATTATCGCGCAAAACCGTGCCTACTTCAATCAGTCGCCCGGCAGATTTCCGCCGCGACCAGGCATGCGAACGACGCGGCGCGCGCGGCGGGCAGTCGGGGCAGGGCCCGCTTTCATTCAGAGTCGGGCCGACCGGTTGGCTGGGCTCCGGCGGCTGCCGGACGCGGCGCCCGGTGCGCCCGGCGCGGCTGGCGCCCGTGCGCCCCTTAGGTGCGTCTCAGGCCGGGGCGGGATCGATGCGTACGCGGCGGCCCACGACGTGGACGCGTCCTTCGGCGATCCACTGCAGGGCCTGCGGGTAGGCCTCGCACTCGGCGTCGAACACGCGGGCGGCCAGGGAATGCGCGTCGTCGTCGTCGCGCACGGGCACGACGCGCTGCAGGATGATTGGTCCGTGGTCGTATTCGTTGTCCGCAAAGTGGACCGTACAGCCGCTCACTTTCGCGCCGTAGTCGAGCACACTCTGGTGCACTCGGGCGCCGAAGTACCCGTGCCCGCAGAACGCCGGGATCAGGGCCGGGTGGATGTTCGTCACGCGGTTGACGAAATCGGGGGGCACCAGCAGATGTTTCAGGAAGCCGCCCATCACCGCCAGCTGCACCCGCGCGTCGCGGCACGCCTGGAAGATGGCAGCGCTGAACGCGGCCTCGGAATCGTACGCGCCCGGGCAGATCACCTGCGCGGGGATGCCGGCTTCGGCGGCGAACCGCAACCCGCCCGCCTTGTCGCTGCTGGCAATCACCAGCCCGATCGAGGCGTCCAGCTGTCCGGCCGCGATCCGCTCGATCAGGTTGCGGAGCGTGGTGCCGCCACCGGAGATCAGGACGGCGATCGGCAGCGGCTTGTCGGGTTTGGTCATGTTACTGTCCGTCGACCTGCACGTAGATCTGGACCGGGGCGTCCGCCACCACACATTCTATCGGCTCACAGCTGGAAAGCGGGCCGGCGACGATGTGCGTGGCCAGCGTTTCCCGGAGGAGGAAGTCGCGATTCTCCTCGACGGCACACCACAGTTCCTCGTTGTCGGAGTTCAACCCGACGCGAATCCGGTCGGTGTACTGGCACTGCAGCGCCTTGCGGCGTTCCTGGATCAGGCGTTTGAGATCCTGGGCATACCCTTCGCGGATCAGCTGGGGGGTCAGTTCGGTGGCGAGCACGACGACCACGTGGGGCCCCTGGGCTGCGGTCCAGCCCGCCTTGGCCTGGAGCCGCACCTCGAGGTCTTCGTGATCGAGCGTGAGCGTTTCGCCGTCGACGTCCAGCAGGACGTGGCCGGCGCTGCGCAGCTGCGCCAAGAGCGCTGCGCCAGGGGTGGCCGACAGCGCCTGCTTCACAGCCGGCATGAGCCGCCCGACGCGCGGACCGAGACGTTTGAAATTCGGCTGCACGAGGTACGAGATGTACCTGTCCCCTTGCGTCGCGTAGGCGATCTCCTTGACGTTCAACTCTTCCTGCAGCAGTTCGTGGTGCGTTTCCAGCCACGGCTGCTGCCGGTCGCTCGCCAGGATCACCTCCACCCGCGCCAGCGGCTGACGCACTTTCAGCTTGGCGTTCATGCGCGCCGCACGACCCAGGGAGGCGATTTCGCGCAGCAGGGCCATGCGGTCCGACAGCTCCGGGTCGATCCGGCCGCTGTCGGCCAGCGGATAGTCGCACAGATGCACGCTCTCCACCCCCCGGTCCCCGAACACGCCCGCCAGGTTCTGCCACATCGACTCGGCCACGAACGGGACGAACGGCGCGATCACCTTGCTGAGTGTGAGCAGGCACTCGTAGAGGGTCCAGTAGGCATCGAACTTGTCGGCCGACTGCTCGTCGCCACTCCAGAACCGGTCGCGGTTGCGGCGCACATACCAGTTGCTCAGCGCGTCGACGAACCCGTTGATGGCGGTGCAGGCGGCGTAGTTGTCGTAGGCGTCCATGCGCTGGACGACCGCGGCGATCGTCTGGTGCAGTTCGCTCAGCACCCACTGGTCGATCTCCGGCCGCTGGTCGACCGACCGATAGTGCCGGCCGCGGGCGAGCGTCGTGCCGTCCAGCTGGCCGACCTCTCCGGCGAGCAGGTGGCCCGGATCGAAGCCGTCGATGTTGGCGTAGATGACAAAGAAGCTGTACACGTTCCACAGCCGCAGCAGGAACTCCGGAATGCTCTCCTTGATGGCCCGCTCGCTGTAGATGATCGAGTTCCAGGGGGCCTGGTTGGCGAAGAAGTACCAGCGCAGTGCATCGGCGCCGTGCGCGTCGAAGATCTCCTGCGGGCTGCGGTAGTTCCGCAGCGACTTGGACATCTTGCCGACACGCTGCGCGTACTTCTTGCCGCACTGCGAACGCGCGTCCGACTCCGACAGGAAGCGGTCCTTCCCATCGGCGCTCTCCCACCATTCGGCCAGCATCAGCCCGAGCACGATGCACGTGCGGTAGGGATGGGGGAACGGGTGGACCGCCTCCGCCCCTGCAGCGTCCGGCTGGTCCGCGGTGTCGCGCGGACCGAACAACAGGGTGCTGATCGCCAGCAGGCTATAGAACCAGCCGCGCGTCTGATCCAGCGCCTCGCTGATGAAATCGGCCGGGAACTGCGCTGCAAACCGCTCCCGGTTCACGTGCGGATAACCCCACTGAGCAAACGGCATCGCGCCGGAGTCGTACCAGCAGTCGATCACTTCCGGCACGCGCCACATGCGACCGCCGGGGACAAACGGCGAGTCGTAGGTGATCGCATCGATATAGGGCTTGTGCACCCGCAAGTCGTCCGGCAGCTCGGGCTTGGCCCGCTTCGCCTGCTCCCACACCTCGGCGCCTGTCGCGCCGGGCTTCGCCAGCAGTTCGGCGTAGCTGGCCACCGCCTCCATCTTGCCCGACTGGTCGCACACCCAGATCGGCAGGGGCGTGCCCCAGTAGCGTTCGCGGGACAGAGCCCAGTCGACGTTCGTCTCGAGGAAGTTGCCGAACCGCCCCTCGCGAATATGCTCGGGCAGCCAGTTGATCTGGCCGTTGTTGGCGAGCATCTGTTCCTTGAAGGCGGTGGTGCGGATGAACCAGCTCCGCCGCGGGTATTGGATCAGCGGATCCTCCTCCGCCCGCCAGCAGAACGGATACTCGTGCAGGTACTGCTCGCGCAGCAACAGCAACCCGGCGGCGCGCAGCTGCTGGATCAGGTCCTTGTCGGCGTCCTTGACCCACCGCCCCGCATAGTCGGGCACTTCACCGGTGAAACGCCCGTCCGGCCCGACGCCACAGATCAGCGGCGGCCCCTCCTGGTCCACGAACCGTGCCTGCTCGGCCAGCAACACCTCGTAGTCCACTTCGCCAAAGGCGGGCGCCTGATGCACAATCCCCGTGCCGCTGTCGACCGTCACGAAGTCGGCCGGGACCACGCGCCACGCGATGTAGTCGCGTCCGCCGCTGCGCAGCCGCCCCTGCCGCGCACCGTCCGCGGCGTAATAGTAGTCGAAGGGGGGCCGGTAGCGTTTGCCCAGCAGTGCGCGTCCCCGCCGCGTCTCTTCCACGTGGAACGTGCGTTTGGCCTTCTCGGCAATCGTCTGCCAGAGCGCGGCCGCCAGCACCAGCCGCTCCCCCGACTGCTCGTCGCGCACCGTCACGTAGTCCAGGTCCGGATGGACGGCGGCAAACTGGTTGTTGGGCAGCGTCCAGGGGGTGGTCGTCCACACCAACAGCGACGTGTTCGCCTCGTCCAGCAGCGGAAAACAGACGTAGACACTCTGGTCCGCCACCTCCCGATAGCCCTGTCCGACTTCCCCCGAACTCAGGGCCGTCCCCCCTTGGGCCCACCACCAGACGATCTTGTGCCCCTGGTAGAGCAGCCCCCGATCGAACAGCTCCTTGAGCGACCACCAGACGCTCTCCACGTAGCTCTGGTGATAGGTCACGTAGGCTTCGTCCAGGTGGATCCAGAACCCGAGCCGCTCGGTCAGCTGCTCCCACTGCTTCATGTACCGCCAGACGCTCTCCTGGCACCGGTGGATGAAGGGCTCCACGCCGTACGCTTCAATCTCCTCCTTCGCGTGAATCCCCAGTTCCTTGCAGACTTCCACCTCGACCGGCAGCCCGTGGGTGTCCCAGCCGGCTTTGCGCTGGCACAGGTACCCGCGCATCGTCCGGTACCGCGGAAACAGGTCCTTGATCGCGCGCGTCAGGCAATGCCCCGGATGCGGCATGCCGTTGGCCGTCGGCGGACCTTCGTAGAACACGAAGGTCGGCGCCGCGGCCCGCTGTGCGAGCGTTTTCTCGTAAATCGCGCGCGTCCGCCAGAATGTCAGAATCTCCTCTTCCAACGCGGGAAACTTGACGTTGTTCGCTACCGGTTTAAACATATCTACTCTTCGTCGTCGAGGTCTGCGGGGTCGTCTTCAACGATATCGCCCTCGGTGGGCTCTTCGTCCTCGTCGAAGTCCTCCGTCAGTTCCTCTTCGTCCAACTCCTCATCCTCAAATTCCACATCCTCAAGCTCGTCGTCATCCAGGCCGAAATCCTCGTCGTCGTCGCCGAGCTCCTCCTCGAAGTCGTCGTCAAAGTCGTCGTCAAAGTCGCTTTCGTCAAAATCGTCGAATTCGTCGTCCGGCGCGCTCCCCGGGTCGCCCCCCGGGTCGCTCATCTCCAGCGCCACCCAGGCGCCCCCCGCCACCGGCTCGACCAGACTCGGCTCGACCAGCCACCCGTCCTGATCGCCGCCACGCTGCACGTCGATTTCCAGGATCTGATTCATCACGCTGATTCCCCCCTCAGCCTTCCCACCACCCGGCCTGCACCGAACTACCGCATTGAACCCCGGCAAACCAGATCCACCGCAGCTAACCGAGGACAGTGAAAGGACCTTAAGTAGTCGACAACCCGCGTTCTGTCAAGCAGCGGGAGGGAGCGAGGCAGGACCGGCACACACCACTGCCGAACCTGTGGTGTGCGCAGCGGACGGCACCAGATCCAGGGGGCCGGCCAATAAGAAAAGGCAGGGCCGCCCAGCGACGGTCCCTGCCCAAACACGGGGGTGAGAAAGCCTGTCTTGGGGAGCCGACATGCATAAGCACGGTTGTCGACTCCACCTCAACCATACTGCGACCGCGTCCGTTTTCCAGGACAAAACCCAGGCGCGCCATAGATATTCAGTGTTTTATGCTGGCGGGAGTCGGTTTGAGCAGTTTGCATCGGTCCGGACTAGGTGTGGTAGTCGGCATTGATACTAGGTGTGGTAGTCGGCATTGATCTTCACATAGTCCATCGTCAGGTCGCTGGTCCAGAAGCGGATGGCGGCATCTCCTTCGGCGAACGACAATTCGATGCGGGTCTCGCGCTCGCTGCGCATCGACTGCGAGACGGCTTCGGCGTCGAACGCGACCGGCTCACCCCGTGCGTAGAGCAGTCGGCCGTTGACGTGCAGGGTGACGCCCAGCGGGTCGAAGGGGACCTGCGCGTAGCCGGCAGCGGAGACGATGCGTCCCCAGTTCGGGTCCGCACCGGCGACGGCCGTCTTGACCAGCGCGCTGTTGGCGACGGTCTGAGCGATCTGCCGGGCCGCCGCGCCGGTGGCGCAGCCCCGGACGTCGATCGTGATCAGGTGCGAGGCCCCTTCGCCGTCGTTGGGGATGGTGCGGGCCAGTTCGATGCACGTCTCGCGCAGTGCGTCGGCGAACAGAGCGCGCTCCGTGCCCGCCAGCGGTTGGCCGCCAGCGCGCCCGCTGGCCAGCAGCAGCAGCGTGTCGTTGGTGCTCATATGGCCTTCGACACTGATACAGTTGAAGCTCACATCGGCAGATTCCTGGAGCAGCGATTGGGCGGCATCGGCCGTCAGGGGGGCGTCGGTCAGGACGATGCCCAGCAGGGTGGCCATATTCGGACCGATCATGCCGGCGCCCTTGGCCATGCCGGCGATCCGGATCGATCGGTTTCCCACGTTCACGGCGCGGTGCGCCACCTTGTGGCAGCGATCGGTGGTGATGATGCCGCGTGCGGCGCTGACGAACGCCGGCTCGTCGCTGCCCAGCCGCTGAGCGGCCTCTGCGATCCCCTGCCGGATCTTGGCCATGGGGAGGAACTCGCCGATGATGCCGGTTGAGAGGACCAGCGCCTGGTCCTCGGCCGCTCCGCAGACGGCGGCCCCACAGCGGGCCATGTCCAGCGCATCCTGCAGACCGCGTTGCCCGGTGCAGGCATTGGCGTTGCCCGAATTGGCCACCACGGCGCGGATGCGCGACGACGGCGTGCGGGCGCGATCCACGGCGACCGGCGCCGCGTAGATCAGGTTGCGTGTGTAGACCCCCGCCGCCACGCACGGCTCATCCGTCACGATCAACGTCAGGTCGTTCCTGGTCGGATCGCTCTTGATCCCGCAACGCACGCCGGCCAGGCGAAACCCGCTGGGTACGAAACTCGTCATCGTCAGTGCTCCTTCCGATCATCCGGCTGTCCGCATCTGGACAGGAAATCCTGTGGGCAGGTTCGCGGTGTTGAGCGGCACTGAGTCTCTGGTGCCGCCCGCCGCTCAGAAGGCCATGGTTTCCGGGAACCCGTACATCAGGTTGAAGTTCTGCACGGCGGCGCCCGATGCGCCTTTGACCAGGTTGTCGATGCAGCTGATGACAACCACGCGTCCCCGGACCAGCCGCACCGTGACGTCACAGAAGTTGGAGCCGGAGACGTCTTTGGTCGCCGGCAGGTGGTCGACCACGCGCACAAACGGCTTCCCGGCGTAGAACGCGCGGAGCGTGGCCAGGAGCGACTCTTCGGTCACGTGCCCCCGGGGTTGTGCGTACGCGCTGGCCAGAATGCCGCGGTCCATCGGAATCAGATGCGGCGTGAACACGACCTGCACGTCGCGCTGGGCGGCCGTCGACAGCACCTGGTCGATTTCCGGTGTGTGGCGATGGCAGCCGACGTTATAGGCGACCACGCTCTCGTTGCATTCCGGGTAATGCGTCATCAGCTTGGGCGTGCGTCCCGCGCCGCTCACGCCGCTCTTGGCATCCACAATGATCCCCGTCGACTCGATCGCCTCGGCTTTCAGGAACGGTGCCAGCGCCAGGATGGCGGACGTGGGATAGCAGCCCGGGTTGGCGATCAGCTG
>DAISIS010000192.1:0-9585 GCA_036821925.1 Pirellulaceae bacterium | reverse complement strand
CTGGCGGTCTTCGTCGCTCTGAGTACCCGTGCCCCCCTGTCGCAGCGGCAACAGGTGGGTCTCCGTGCCGGGTGCAACATACAGGATCCCGAGCCCCGACGGGCCAAGCAGTCCCTTGTGTGCCGGAGCCGCGAACAGATGGGCACCCACGCGCGGCACGTCGATCGGCATGTGACCGAGCGATTGGGCCGCATCCACCAGGAAGAACACCCCATGTTCGGCGGCGATCCTTCCCACCTCCTCGATCGGTTGCAGCGCACCGGTGACATTCGACGCGTGCACCAGAGCGATTAACCGCGTCTGGGGGCGTACCGCCTGCTGCACGGCCCGCGGATCCACGATGCCATCATCGCCACATGGCACGTAGTCCACCTGGACCCCACGCTGTTCGACCAGGAACCGCAAGGGGCGGAGCACCGAGTTATGGTCCACCACGCTCGTGACAACGTGGTCGCCCGGCCGCAGGATGCCGTGGAGCGCCAGGTTGAGCGACTCGGTGCCATTGGCCGTGAAGATGATCCGGTCGGGGTCCTCTGCCCCCAGAAACTCCACCAGTCTCTGGCGGGTGCGTCGCACACGCCGCTCCACCTCCTCAGCTTCCCGATAGGCGCCGCGCGCGGTTGTAGCGCCAAGTTCGCGCTGATAATAGTCGACCGCCTCGTAGACGGCCTCGGGCTTGGGCCAACTTGTGGCCGCATTGTCCAGGTAGATTCGGCGGCAGCTCATTCCAGGAGATCCATTACGTCAACGCCCCCCTGCAGGGGAGACAAGTCGTGCGAAGTGACAACGCGGGGCGGATTCCAGCCGGTCAGATCGGTTCATTCCGATCGGGGATCTGCCCTTCGCTGTCATCCAGCACGTCGTAACGCTCGACGATATCCTGGTCTGCAATCTGCTGGCCGGCAATTTCTTCGAGTTCCTCAAAGCGCTCGGCCGCCGGTCGGCGACGAGACAACCCAGCGCGATCGAGCAGCGAACGGCCGAGAATCTCAGAGATTTCCTCTTCGTCGGGCGGCGGTGGCCCAGCGGCCCCCAATTCGACCGGCGAGTAGTTGACCGTGTACTTGTGTTTGGCGACGCACAGCGTGTCGCCCGGATCGACGCGTTTTCTGGTCACGCGTGCCCCGTTGACCTTGGTGCCGTTGCGGCTCTTCAGGTCCTTGACAAACCAGTAGCCCTGTTCGAGCGACAGTTGGCAATGATGGGCTGACACGTTGGCAAAGCGGAGCGTGATATCGCACCCTGCGCGCCGCCCCACGAGTAGTTTCTTCTTGAGCAGCGGGATTGGATCGCCACCGCCCACAGGGATCAGTTCACCGAGCATAGAGGGGTTTCCCTTGTCGCGGGCGAGCCAGTGCCCTAGGATGCCTGGCGCGGCCCGGTCCCAACTCCGCTTTGTCACTGCATTTAAATGTAGTAGAGCACCCCCTTGTCGTCAACGTACTCACCGCCCACCCACTGGCTCGAGCAGCATCCCTGGCGTGCTGCGGGACGGCGGTATTTCACCTACAAGTACTTTCTCGACCACCAGTTCGGTTGCCGCGTTCAGCGTGTGAGCGTGGATGCCGGCTTCACTTGTCCAAACGTGGACGGGGCGATCGCGCGGGGTGGCTGCGTCTACTGCAACAACGCGAGCTTCAGCCCCAGTCGCCGCTTCGGCGCCACGACCGGACCGGGCCGCAGCGTGGGCGAACAGGTGGCCGCCGGGATCGAGCGTCTGCAGCGGCGGTATGGCGATTGCCGCCACTTCCTGGCGTACTTCCAGCCCGCCACGAACACCTACGCGCCGGTCGACCGGCTGCACGATCTCTATCAGCAGGCGCTGGCCCATCCGGCGGTGGTCGGCCTGGCCGTCGGGACGCGCCCGGACTGCGCCGGCGACGATGTGCTGGACCTGCTCTCGGACCTCGCCCAGCGCACGTTCGTCTCGGTCGAGTACGGCATGCAGACCATGCACGACCGCTCCCTGGACTGGATGAACCGGGGGCACCACCACGTGGCGACCGTGGACGCGATCGAGCGGAGCCGCGGCCGCGGTTTCGAGATTGGCGTGCATGTGATTCTCGGTCTGCCGGGCGAATCGCGTGCGGACCTGCAGGCCACCGCCCAGGAGCTGGCCCGCTTGAACGTCGACGCCGTGAAGCTGCACAGCCTGTACGCCGTGCACAACACGCCGCTGGCGGAACAGGTCCAGACTGGACGGGCGCGGCTGCTCAGTCGCGACGCGTACGTGCGCAGCGTGGTGGACACGATCGAACGGCTGCCCCCGCACACGGTCGTGCAGCGCGTCGGCGGGGAGGCGCCGAGCAGGTACGTTCTGGGTCCGACCTGGTGCCTGGACAAATCCGGGCTGCGGCAGGCGATCGAGTACGAGTTTCTGCAGCGCGACACGTGGCAGGGCAAGACGTGGTCGTGCGCTGAGCCTGGCACCGGCACTCCACGCACGACATGATCGAGTTCGGCGCGCGGGCGCGACCACGGCGTTCCACCTGGGCTCCCACCCGCTCGATGGCTGCCTTCCACCACGCCGCCTCAGCCAGGTCCCGACGGGCCACCCGCCGGTTTGACGCGGGTCTGCAATCGTTGTATCGTGGTCTCGTGCATCACACCTGCCTTACAACTATGCCCACCGGAGAAACATCATGAGACGCTGCTTCACGCTTGTGGCTGTCCTGCTGTCGCTCGGCCTGTCGTCATTCGCTGTGGCGGAAGAACCCGCAGCGCCCCTGTCGCTCTTCGACGGCAAGACGCTCGCTGGCTGGGAAGGCGATCCCCGGTTCTGGAGCGCGAAGGAGGGGGTCATCTGCGGCCAGACCACAGCCGACAATCCGTCCGAACACAACACGTTCCTGGTGTGGCGCAAGGGAGAGGTCAGTGACTTCCAGCTCGACCTGGAGTTCCGGCTCGTCGGCGGCAACGCGGGCATCCAGTACCGCAGCCAGGAAGCCGACAAGTGGGTGATCGGCGGCTACCAGGCCGACTTCGATGCTGCGGCCACCTATTCGGGCATCCTGTACGAAGAGCGCGGACGCGGCATCATCAGCGAACGGGGCAAGCAGATCGTGGTCGACGAGCAGGGCAACTGGAAAGCTGTCGGCACAACCGCCGATAACGACGCCATCGTCAAGGCGATCAAGAAGGAAGGCTGGAACCACTACACGATCATCGCGCAGGGCAATCGCCTGATCCACAAGATTAACGGGTTGGTGACCGTCGATCTGACCGACAACCAGGCGGAGAAGCGCAGCATGTCGGGGCTGCTGGCCCTCCAGCTGCACGCCGGACCCCCAATGCTCGTGCAGTTCCGGAACATCCAGCTTCAACCGTTGAACGACGCCGCCAAGCCCGGCGCAGCGCAGACGATCCAGCTGTTCAACGGTGTGGACCTGGCCGGCTGGTCGGTGCAGCCCGCCGACAACCCCGACACGGCCCACACCTGGTCCGTCCAGGACGGGCTGCTGCTGTGCACGGGCAAGCCAGTCGGCTATCTGCGGACGGACCGGGACGACTTTGAGAATTACGCGCTGTCGCTCGAGTGGCGGTGGCCGGGTGCTGGAGGCAACAACGGCGTGCTGGTACACACCTCCACACCGGGTGCCCTGGGGGTGTGGCCGAAGTCGATCGAAGTGCAGCTGGGAGCAGGCGACGCCGGCGACTTCTGGATCATCGGCACCGATCTGGACGTCGCTGACGAGGCCAGCCGGAAACATGATCGCCGCCACGTCAACCTGACCGACGATGCCGAAAAGCCGCTGGGCGAATGGAACGCACTGGAAGTGACCTGCCGCGGTGACGAAGTGATCGTGAAGGTGAACGGCCAGCTGGTCAACCACGCGACGAACTGCAGCGTCACGAAAGGGGCCATCTGCCTGCAATCGGAAGGCACACCGATCGAGTTCCGGAACGTCCAGCTCGCGCCGCTGGACTGACGCCGCACGAGCGCTGCCGGCCGGCGACTGTCGTCTCGGTCGTCTGTCGGTACAGGGTGGACTCCGCCGTTTATCGGGAGTTCTGCTCGTCGTCTGCCGATGACGGGCCCCCCATTTCGACTCCTGTCGCGCAGGGAGACGACCGTGGAAGACTGGTTAATTGGCCTGGTGTCGTTTGCGGTCGCTGTCACCCTGTTCGCTGCCGTCGGTCACGCGCTGTGGATGTCTGGGGCAGCCATCCTGCGCAAGGTCTTCCGGCTTGGCCGGACAGAGCGGTGGCCCACCTGCCGGTGCCCACGCTGCGGGCAGCCGGGCGGGTGGGAGCCGAGTGTCTGTCGAGAGTGCGGTCATGAGCCCCAGGCCGCCAGGCACCGCAGCCTGACCTCGGCGACCCGCCAGATCAAGCAGTTCCACACCCAGTACGGCCTCGATCCCACCGTCTTCGATCACGCCCTGCAGGCGCTCACGGCGGCTGAGCAGCACCTGCTCGGGGCCGTCGCCTCAGACGCCCAGCAACGTCAGGCCGCGCCCACTCCGGCAGGTGATGCGCCGCGGCCGTTGCAGGAGGTGGTTCGCACACAGCCTTGGCCAGCCTGCGATCCGGCCGTGCTCGGAGTGCCCGCGGCGGCTATGGGCGCGACAGCGCCGGCCGAGCCGGACTTCGCCCGGGACACGCCCCCCGCCCCCGCAGCGTTCTCACCGCGCCGGACCTTGGCCGACATGCTCCAGTCGTTCCTGGATGAGAAGAACATCCACTGGGGAGAGCTGGCCAGCGGCATGCTGATCCTGGGCAGCGCCATCGGACTGGTCATCAGCCTGCGGGCCACGCTCGTCGAGATCAGCGAGCGGATCCGCTATTTTCCTGCCCTGCTGTTCCTGCTCGGCACCATCGCGATCCACGGTGCCGGGCTGTATACGCTGCAGCGATGGCGGCTGCGTGCCACGAGCCGCGGCGTGCTGATCATCGCCATGCTCCTGGTGCCGCTGAGTTTCGTGGCCGGCATTCTGCTCTCGGGGCCCGATGCGGAGCAGCGTGCGGTGACCGATCCGCTGTACCTCGCGGCGGTCACGGTAGGGCTGGTGAGTTACGGCGCTCTGACTGCCGTATCGGCCCGGGCGCTGTTTGCAGAAGGTTGGTGGCGCTTCGTGGTGGCGGTCATGGGTACGGCAGCCGGCCAGCTGCTCATCAACCGGCTGGCAGATGCCGATCTCACCAGCACTTCGCTGCTCCGCGCCACAGCACTGTTCGTGGTGCCGCTGGCGAGTTTTCTGGCCGCTACGCTGACCCAGTTGCTCCCCATCGCGCAGCGAGCCCGGCTGAGTCGCGCGCGTGCCGCGCAGACATTCACGCTGCTGGGCACAGCCGGCTTCGCGCTGGCGGTCGCTTTGGGGCTGTTGCTGTATCGCGCGGGCGCAGTCCAGGCGACGCTGGCGGCGCTGAGTCCATCCTTGAGTCTGGCCGCGGCGGTGGTGCTGGGGATCGGCATGTCGGTCCACACGCGATGTGCCACGCGCACGGCGGCCGAGACGCGCACCGTCGGCACGGCGCTGGCCGTCCTGGGCGGTCTGCTCATGGCGGGCACGATGCTCCTGGCCTGGCCACTCCCCCCGGTGCTGATCGCCGTCGCGGCGGTCACGGCCGTGGCGCTCCTGCTGCTGGCCTGCCTCGGCGATGTGCCGGTACTGCATGCCGGCGCAGCGGCGGCCGCCACCTGGGCCGGCCTGCTGACGTTTCTGCGGCAGAGCGTCCCGCTGGCGGAGTCCGCTGCGGCCGGCACGGAGCTCGTCCGGGCGCTGGTCATGGGGCGCTCCGCATTGGCGCTGGCCGTAGCCGCGGTCGCGTTGGGACTGATCGGCTGCTGCTGTCGGCACCGGCAACTGGCGGCCGTCGCGCGGGGGTACCTGGGCACCGCGGGCGCCGTGGCAGCGATCTCGGCCGCCATCGGCCTGTACGCGGGTTTCTGGACGGGCGTCGACGCCGCGTGGACCACGCTGCTGTTCGCCTGCCTCGCCACCACAGGGCTGACAGCGTCCTGGTGCTGGCCGATCCAGCCGATGGCCAAGCCCCAGCGCGGGCGTTTCGGCTGGTGGCGCACTCAGCGTGCGGTCACGTTGTTCGGCGCGGCCGCGTCACTTGTGGCACTTGTGCACCTGTTGGGCTGGAACGCGTGGGTCGCTGCGCAGCTGGCGGCCTGGCAGTGGACGATAGCTCGTCCGGTATTGTGGGCCTTGATCGGTCACGGAGTATTGATGGAGTTGCTCGCGCTGAGTGCCCGCCGGTGGCACAGCGCGGCGCGGGCGGCAGGCGGCGGCACGGGTGAGGGGGGGGAGGCGCTGGGTCGCGAGCTGATCGCGCCTCTGGCGACCTGCGGGGTATTGTCGGCAGCTCTGGCGGTCCCCGGTGCATTGTTGGTCGGCCGCAGCACTCTGGGCGCACAGGCCGCCTACGCCGGCATGATCGCCGCGGTCTGGACCATGGCCGGTGTGGCGATGTGGGTCCCGCGCCTGATCAGCGGCGCGTACGTCGCCGCGACGGTGGCTCTCGGGTTGGCGGTGGCGGCGGGGGCCGCAGCGCAGCCATGGCCCGAGCCCGTGCTCGGCAACCTGCAGCACGTGCAATGGCAGGCGCTAGCGCTGGGACTGTGGTGTGCCGCAGTCTTCGCCGCATGTTCCGTTGTACGGCAACGCCCGGTCGCCCACTTCCTGTTGGCTGAAGTCTCCGGGGGCCTCAATCGCGGGCTGCTCGTTGGCCTGATTGCACTGATGGCAGGGCTGAGTCTGGTCGGCTGCCAGCCCGGCGCGCTGGTCGAGCTGGGATACATCGCCCCCGATCATGCCTGGGCCACGGACGCGTGGCACACACAGGCGTATCAGGTGTTCGGTCTGCTGGCGTGGCTGAGCGTGGCGTTAGCTCTGGGCGCGGCAATCGCACCGCACGGTTCACAACTCGGCTCTCTGGCCGCGATCGCGCTGACCGCCAGCTTGCCGCTGTTGGTTGCCGGGCGTTGGGAGCCCGGGTGGGCGGTCGCCTCCGCCTGCCGATGGGCATTCGCGCTGTACACCGCCTGTTGGACGCTGCTGCTCACCGCGCCCCGGCAGCTAACGCAAGCTCTGCGCCGACGGCTGCCCGCGGCGCGTGGTAACAGCGCCGGGCTGACTGACCTGACGCGCGATGCGGCGTTCGCAGTGGGCACCTTGCCTCTGCTCGGGCTGACCTTGCTGGCCACTGCGCAGCTGGCTTGCGGCACGGCCTGGAACGGCCCGCTGACAGACACATGGTTCGCCCGCATCACGCCGGCCGTGTCTTACGCCGTACCGGTGGCCATCCTGGCCGCCGCCGCGCTGGTGCACGCCGCGCGGGAGGGCAGGGCAGTCTACGCGCTGTTCGGGGCCGTCATGTGCGAGTGTGCGCTCGCCCTGGCGGTCGCCCTGGATCGAGCGGTGCCAAGTGCCGGCTGGACCGCGGCCCAATCGGTGACTCTGGTTCAGACCTTGGCGGCCGGACTCGCCGGGTACGGGCTGATCTGGCTGGCGCTCTCACGGTGGATCGAACGCGACGCTGCCCGCTTGCGGCGCACCCTGCTCGGGGTGCAGATTGCCGGTACCGGTCTGGCGGCCGCCGGCCTGGCGGCTTGGGCTGTGGCCTGCCTGTTCGTCGATGCGCACGGTGCGGCACCGGCGCTGGAATACCTGGGACGGTGGCCGAGTTACCTGGCGGTCGGATTGGCGGTCGCCGCAGTCGCTTGGTTCACGCACCGCGATGCACGGTACCTGGCCGGCCTCGCGGTGAGCGCACCGGTGGTCCTGGCGCCGATCGTGGCAGCAAGTACCTGCCCAGCAACTGTCGCCAGGCCGTGGGACGGGTATCAGCTGTTGACCAGCATCTGGCTGGGCATCGGCCTGAGCGTGGCGGTGGCGGTCTGCTGGCAGCGTCTGCTGGGGCAGGGTCGACCATGGTTGGCCGTGGTGCGGCGTGCAAGCGCAGCGCTGGGCCTGGCAGTCTTCGTGCTGAACTTGTGTGCTGAGTCGCCGGCAGCGTGGTGGACCATCGGGGTCTACGGCGGGCTCGCCGCGCTGTGGACCGTGTTGGGGATTGGCTGCCGGTCGCAGTGGTGCGCTTACGCATCGGTCGTCAGTCTGCTGTGCGGCGTGTGGTCGCTGTGGGAGCACGTGGCGGTCCGCGCCGGACTGCGTGGGATCGCGGGCTACTTCTACGTGACCATCCTGACTGGCGCGGTGGCCGCGCTGATCTGGCTGCTGGTGGAGATCTGGTATCAGCACGCGCGGCACGAGTCGTTCGACCCGCGTCGGGGGCGGTTCCGGGTGCACACCGTTCTGGTATGGGGGCTGACGGCTCTCCTGGGCGTGCAGGTGGCGGCGGGTGTGATGGCCGCCGTCGTTGCCGGTCGCAACGCGGGGGCGACGAGTCTGACGATCACCGATTTCCTGGGGATCACGGCGCTCGTAGCGTTGGGCATCCTGCTGGCCGCCACGCTGTGGGATCAGCGTCTGCGCGCGTCCCTGCTCGCGCTGTATCTTTGGGGCCTGACGACCCTCGGCATGGCGCTGCGGCTGTTGGAGCAGCTGACGGATCAGGGCACCGCGTTGACGGTGTTGGCGGCCTGCCTGGCCGGCGCGGGCTACATCGCCTTGACCGGGCACTTGTGGAAATCGGGGGTTCGGCTCGCGCAGTGGGGTGCGCGGCTGCACATCCCGCACCCTGTCGCCAGGTTGGAGCACGCCGGGCGCTGGCTCCCGGCCCTGTCCGTGCTGGGCACCGTGTTGCTCTGCCTGCTCGGTTTCGTCACGGTGTTCGTGGCGGACGATCGCGCGTTACGCATGGGGGCAGCCTTCGCGCCGGCGCTGCTGGCCTATGGCATCGGCTGTCTCGCGCAGGGCGCGCGGCGTGGTGCGATGCAGTGCCTCGCGCTGCTCGTGCTGAGTCTGGCCGCGGTCTACATCGGCTGGGCCGACGTCGGCGTGGCAGCGGAGCAGGCCCGGACGCTGGCGTACGCTGCGCGGCTGTTGATCAGTGTGGCCGGCATGACGCTGCTGTATGCCTTCGTGGTTGCCCGCTGGGCCGGCCCGCAGAGCGGCTGGTACGAGGCGGTGCGCAACGCCTCCCTGATCCTGGCGGCCATTACGATCAGCACGCTGGCCGCGGTCCTCGCGCTGGAAGTCGCCTGCTTCACACCGCATGCGCCGGCCCCGATTGCGACGCTCGAAGTGCTGGCCATCAGCGTGATGCTGGGCGGGTTTGTCGGGGCGCTGCTGTCCATGGCCCTGTGGCCCGGCCAAGACCCGCTGCATCTGAGCGAGCAGGGACGCACCGCGTACGTGTACGCCGCGCAATGCGTGGCCGCGCTGCTCTTCGCCCATGTGTACCTGGCCCAGAACCAGCTGTTCCAGGGGCGTTTCCGCGACCTCTGGCCGTATATCGTCATGGCGCTGGCGTTTGGTAGCGTCGCGTTCGGCGAACTGTGCCTGCGCCGCAACTGGCGCGTCATCGCCGACCCGCTGCTGCGCACCGGCGGTTTCCTGCCGCTGGTGCCCGCCCTGACCACCTGGACATTCTCTCCCGCCAGCCCTTCACTCGTGCTGTTCTGCGGCGGTCTGGTGTATGTGTTCCTGGCCGTGACACGCCGGTCGTTCGGCG
>DAISIS010000191.1:0-9618 GCA_036821925.1 Pirellulaceae bacterium | reverse complement strand
ACCGGAGTGTGTGGCCAGATCAAGCGCGCCGGCATGGGCGGGCCGGGTGCGCCGGATGTGGCGGACCAGCGTGATGTGTACATCCGCAGTGGGCGCGGTGACGAGCACTACGCGCCGCGATTCACCTGGCACGGCTGCCGCTACGTGCAGATCGAAGGTCTGGCCGCGCCGCCGGCGACGTCGGACGTCCGGGCCGTGGCGCTCGCCTCGGCTGTGCCGGACGCCTGCGAGTTCGAGTGCTCCAGGGCGCTCTTCAACGACATGCACCGCCTCTGTCGCCAGACGTTTCTGAGCAATCTGTTCGGCGTACAGTCCGATTGTCCGGCGCGCGAGCGATTCGGGTATGGGGCCGATATCGCGGCGA
The DNA here is from genome assembly GCA_036821925.1 of Pirellulaceae bacterium. GTDB lineage: Bacteria > Planctomycetota > Planctomycetia > Pirellulales > Pirellulaceae > JAAYDI01. The sequence goes on along the minus strand of DAISIS010000191.1, from coordinate 9,254 downwards.
CGACTGAGGCGCTGATCTTCAACTTCGATATGCAGCAGTTCTATGCGAAGAGCGTGCAGGATTTTGCCGACGAGGCAGCGGATGGCTGGTTCACCGAGACCGCGCCGTTTGTCGGGATCGCCGATCGCGGGTTCGGCGGCCGCTCGGGCCCCATCGGCTGGACGGTCGCCGTCCCGGTGATGATGCGTGACCTGTACCGGTACTATGGCGATCGCGACGTGATCGCGCGCCATTACGATGCCTGTGCGCGGTACGTGCGGCTTGTGCAGCAGGAATGCCCCGAGCTGATCATCCCGCAGTGCATTGGGGATCACGAGGCCCTGGAGAAAGCGCCCGAGACGCTCACTGGCACGGCGCACTTCTATCAGTGGAGCCGCCTGGTGGCTGAATTCGCCGCGATCCTCGGCAAGCCCGACGATGCGCGGCAATTTGACGAACTGGCCGAGGCGATCCGCCAGGCGTTCCAGCGGCAGTTCGTCCGGGCGGGAAAGGTCGGCGAGGGACGCCAGGGGGAACAGCTGTTCGGGCTCTACCATGATCTGATTCCGGCAGCCGATCGTCCGGCTGCGCTCGCCATGCTCCAGGACGATCTGGCCGCGCACGACGGCGCGCTCACCACGGGCATCTACGGCACCAAGTACCTACTGGAGGTGCTCAGTGCTGAAGATGCGGCGGAGCTGGCCGGCGCCGTGGTCAGCCGCCGGGCGTTCCCCGGCTGGGGCTACATGCTGGACAACAACGCCACGACCCTGTGGGAGACGTGGCGGCCATCCGACGACGTGTTCAGCCAGAATCACCCGATGTTCGGTTCGGTCGAGGAGTGGTTCATGAAACACGTGCTGGGCGTGTCGCCCGCCCGCGACGCCGTCGGATTCGACAAGATCACGATCCGTCCGCGCCCCGTGGCCGGGCTGACCTGGGCACGCGGCACCTACCGGTCCGTCCGCGGCGCCGTACAGGTGGAGTGGCAGCTGAAAGACGCCCGGATGGAGCTGTCTGTCACGCGTCCGCCCGGCGTGACGGCCCGAGTGTGGCTGGCGAGCGAGCAGAAATGGATCGAAGCCGGACCGGGCAAACATGCGTGGTGAGCGCTGTCTGCACCCGGCACGCGCCTGACTGGGACGCGTCCGAAATGGGTGGCCACGGGGAGGCACGCAAATACACGACTGTTATCGTAGTTGAGTGAACGAACCTGTTGTTGTCTGCTGTTGCCAGGTCGGCCGGTGTCGTACCGGACGGGGCTTGGCCATGTAATCAGGAATCGAATATGGACCGACGAGCATTCTTCAAGGCGGGCGCTGCGGCCGCCGCGGCTGTTTCCATCCCTGGTCGTGCTACGCAAGGGGGTGCACCCCCCGCGGCGCAGATCGCTGCAGCGGCGGCCGGTGCGCCGGCGATTCTGACCAGCTACAGCGCCGACGACCACCGGCGGCGGCTCATGAACGTCGCCATCTGCACCCAGAAGATCCGCACGTGCATGCGGAAACACCTCATCACCAACTATCTGCCGGGCCAGTGCGTCTATAACCTGGGGGAGTACCCCAGCCGCGAACCGTGGGCGCCGGACGAGTACGACGAACAGGAACTGGATCGGCTGCAGGACGAGGGAATCCAGCTGATCCACGTGATGGATGAATGGAACGATCGCTATGGACTCTTCGGCCGCAACAAGCTGACGGCCGTCAATCCGGAGGGATTCCGACGCTTCGTGACGATGGTCCACCAGCGCGGAATCAAGATTCTGGCGTATGCCTCGAGCGGCTATTTCGCCGGGCATGATCCGGACTACAAGACCGAGTGGTCGCGCCCCGGTGACGGGATCGGCGGCTGGTGGGATCTGCCACGCTGTTCGCCAGCCAGTCCCGGGTGGCGCGCCTACTTCCTGCCGCGCATGCTGCAGATCCTCGAGGACTATGAACTCGACGGGCTCTACAACGATTGGGGCTACGTCCCCAACGCGCAGAAACAGATCAAGGAGCTGGCGCCGGACGAGGTGGTTGCCTTTGAGGAGACGCCCGAGTATGACGGTGCGGTCACCGATATGCTGTACCTCATCTACTCGGAAATCCAGCGGCGCGGCGGCATCTACAAGCTGCATGCCGACTTCTCCAATCAGCCGCTGACCGGCGGACTGAAAGTCTACGACTACCTGTGGGTGGGGGAAGGAGTCAACGACGTGGACGGGCTGCGGAAAGCTGTGAAGAACCACCCGCCGTACGTGGTTCCCTGCATCCACGGCTCGATCGCCCAGGTCGAAGGGACCAGCGACCACTTCCTGCATTCGATCCCGTACATGCAGTTCCCCCTGCTGCAAGGCGGGCGGCCGCTGACCGGCGAACGCAGTGTGATTCCCATCCCGCGTCTGCCCGGCGTGACCGAGGGCGGATTCTACGAAAGAGCGTGGAAGTACTATCAGGCTCACCCGGATGGTCCGTACATCTACGGGGGCTGGGACGTGCTTCCGCCCGACACCAACAGGCGACCCGCCAATGCGCGCTGGCTCAAGCAGTATCTGCCGATGGTGGAGGATGGCACCTGGGCTTTTCTGGAGATTGGCCAGACGGATCTGCTGGCCAGAGCGCTGCCGGAAGCCTGCGTGGCTTCGGCTTTCGCCAATCGCGATCTGTACCTGGTCCTGGCCAACTTCGGCCAATCGCCGCAACAGATCGAAACGGCCGACCCCTACGTTCCCGCGGACGATCCGTCGGCGGCGCCGGCCACGCAGTGGCAGCTCGCCAAACGCACGCTGCGCATCATCAAACGCGCGGAGGTTCCCACTTCCTGACGCTCGGGCTGCCCCCAGCGGGCAGACGCCCGGCAGGGCGTCTGCCTGCGCGGCGGTCAGTCCGGGTGCGGCGCCTGGCCTAATGCGGCCTCCAGCGTGGGCACGGCGCGGAAATTCCCCCGGTCGCGAAACGCGATGTTGCGCCGACCGAAGTACGAGCCGTAATACGGCGCATTGGCATCCACCCACGTGACCAGCCGGATGAAGTCCTCGCGAGGCAACTGCACGTCATAGTGTCCGGCACGGAGGACGGCGATTAACCTGCTCTGGTGCGAGCCGTACGTGTAGGGCGGGACGGCCGGAGCGTAACCCATGGCGTCCGCCCCCTCCGGCTTCGGACCAATGAACTCCTGGATGTAGCCGACCAGATCCTGATGGATGATGTTCTCGTAGGAGCGGCAGAAAAGCTCCGTCGGATCGCCGGTCAGGTCGATCGTGCTTTCCGGCCGGTCCGGGTTGTGGCAGCTGACGCAGTGCCGATCGAAAATCGGCTGCACGTCGGTCGGGTAGTGAATGGGGCGCGGGGCGGTCTCGCCCGGTTGCGGTTGCGGGTCCAGGCGTGGCCGGTCCAAGGCCAGCGGTCGGCGGTTTGCCGGGGCCAGATTGCGGTGCTCGTGACAGCCGATGCACGAACGGCGCTCACCCGGCAGCAAGTTCACGAACGTCCGCATGCGCTGGACCTCCATGAAATCCGCATCCAGCGCCTGCAAGAAAATGTTGCGTCCTGCGGGCACAGTGAAGTGCGCTGATCCGTCCTCCTGCACCGGCACCACACCGTGCAGCACCTTGACGCTCAAGTGCGTGTACAGGCTCACCGCCACCATCTGGCCCGGCGCCGCATCGCTCGGCTCGTAGTCCCGGTACACCGACCAGGGTCGCGCCACCTGCTCCATGACCCGCAGGTACTTGATCGTGCCTGGTGGGACGCCATCGAGCCCCTGGTGCACGTCTGCCAGGAAGACATCAGCCTGGGGGTTGTCGGGCGCGACACCGGGTGCCACGGGCGGTGCCACGGGCGGCACCGGCCTCGGCTGCAGCGGCCGCGCCTGGAAACTGGACGTCGCGGGGTCTCTGTAGATCGGCACGCGGTTGCCGAACACATCCAGCAGGTAGATTCCATAGCCGGCCGGATCGTTCCACATCCCGTCCGGATTGCAGGAGACGAGGAAGAACGTGCCGGCGGCCTGGGCGCCTGCCCGATCCGCAAGCGGGAACGGGTCGCAATACCAGGGCCCGTAGATGTCCATGAGCCAGCGTCCGTTGCGGAACTGGCGCAGTCCCCAGTTGCCTTTGGGGACGGAGCCGGGTGTGAGCGCGGTCATCGCCGCTGCCGAACGCTTTTCTTTATGGCGGTCGATCAGCAGGATGGCGCCGATGTTGGCGGGGGAATGAGGCGCGCCCAGGCACACGACCAGGTTGTCCCGGCCCGGCACCTGTTTCGCCTGGCTGAAGACGCCGGGGGTATCGATGTTGTTGCCGTAGATCTCCTCTGTCCGACTGCCGTCCGGGCACATCGCCCACAGCGACTGGACAGCCCCTGCCCCCTTGTCCACATACTCCCAGCGGTTGTACATGATCCGGCCATCGCTCAACATCGTCGGGCAGAACTCCGACAACGCACCCTGCGACAGTCGGCGCAGCGACGATCCGTCCGGTTCGACGCGGTGCAGGTTGGGCACCGTCAGCCCGTGCCCGCCGCACAGGACACTCAGTTCCCCGCGGGTCGACGTGAAGGCGATTCCGCCGTCGGGCAGGTAGCAGGGATGCATATCGTCGGTCCAGTGCCCGTAGCGCCAGGGATCCTCCTGCAGCTGCGCCGGAGACCAGGTGCAGTAGCGGGCTATCCGTTGGCTCTCATCTTCGGGTGGAAACGTGATCTGCCGCAGCCCGGTGCCGTCCACGCCGATTTCATGAAGACGGAACCCCTCCGGCCGCGGAGGCTTGTAGTTGAACACAATCCGCTGGCCGTCACAGGACAGGTCGTAGCGATCGACGATACCCTGACTCAATGCCGGTGCGACTTCTCGCACGGTGCCGTCGCGCAGCGACAGCGTGAACAGCCCCCCTCCGAACCTGTGCGTGCCGGTGATGAACTCATCGTAGTAGTGGTCCGAATCGTATGCCGATCGCTTGACGAACAGCAACTGCCTGTCCGCCAGGAGCGGGTTCTGCGCCACCAGCGCCTCCCGCTTGAGCTCATCCAGCTCGCGCAGCCAGCCCGCCGTCTGCTCGTCCGCCGGATCCAGGCGGTCGGCACCACGGAAGCGTGCCGCCAGGTCCTCGATGTGGCCGAGCAGCTGGGGGCCCGGGTACTCCTGCGGGTAGGCGGCCGCAAGTTCCGCCACCGCCACCCGCAGTGCCGCCGTCTGGTCGAACGCCGCGTGCCGTTCGGCCGCCGCCACGCACAGGTCGAGCCAGCTGATGTCGGACGACGGCGTCTGCGCGCTGACCAGCCCATCAAGCCGACGCTCGATCGCCTCCCCGTCGGCACCCAGCCGCCGGACCAGCTGCGCAATGAACGGCCGCTCGAATTGCTCCACCCCGTCCTGCGCGAACCAGCCCTGAGCGCAGTCGAACCAACCAGCGTCGGCGTACTCGAGCAACCGGTTGCCGGCCCTGGGGAAGTCGTGCTCGATCATCGACCACAGCGCCGATGTGGGCTGCGAACTGAACCGGACGCAATTAAACCACGGTTTCCGCTCCGGCTTGTGCAGCGACACGACAAGATGATTCTCGCCCGGCTGAAGCGTCAAGTCGACCAGCACTGCGTCATGCCAGACGAACCGCTCGTGCCAGCTGCGGCGCCGGGCCACCGGCACCCGCTCGTAACCGGCCAACCGGTTGTGCAGTGCGACCTGCCGGCCATTGAGCCAGATAAGCGCATCGGAGGGTTGGACGCCGGCCCCCGACGCCGGAGGCCGATAGGCGAATCCGCCGAACCATTCGTAACGGCTCAGTTCGAACGTCAGTGTGACCGGCCGATCGGCGTGGATGGTCGTGGCGACATAATCGGCCGGCAGCGGATCGACCGAGAAGATGGCGGCGAGGCTGTCGCTGGCCCAGTGGTTCCCGTTGGACGTGACGGGATTCCACTGCGGACCGCCGGTCTGCGGAGTTGTTGCCGCCGTGACTCCCCGCCGCGACATCTCGAGCGCGTCCAGCTGCTCGCCGCTCCCCACCACTGCGCCGTGCCAGGGTCCGACCTGCACGGCGCGCAGGGCCATCTCCTGGGCCGCCTGCCAGCGCTGGACGCGTGCGCGTGTCGCCAGCATCGTCTGCTGGAGCGTGCCGCACTTCGCGTAGAACTCCAGCGGCTCTGCTGCCGCCAGTGGAGCCCCCACCGCGACAACCCACAGGCAGGTCCAGACTGAGCGGAACATGGCTACCTCCGATGTGAAGCAAGTCATCGACAGCCATTTTAGCTCGCGGCGGCCGCAGGTCGCAACGAGCGGCCGCGCCAGGTGCTTCGGGGTCCGGTCGGCAGGCGCTAACAGTTGAAGAACTGCGCGGCGTTGTCGTGGAGGATCTTGCGGGCCAGACGCCGGCCATCTGCTGCCGGGAAATAGCCGCTGTCCACTTTCTCCTGCAGCACGTCGCCGATCAGGCGGCGCATCAGACGCATTGCGCCATACGTCTCTTCCACGTGCCAGTTGTCCCCGCCGATCATCAGACGCGATTCGTCCGGCAGCACCTCGATAGCTTCGTGCAGAGACTGCTTGAAGTAGGTTGGGCTCAGCAGCGCCGACCATGTCAGGTCGAGCCAGATGTTGCGGTAGACGAACGCCATCCCCAGCAGGTCGCGGCTCCACGGAAACGCCAGGTGCATCAGCAGGAACCGGGTGTTGGGATGGCGTTCGATCAGCCCGGCCGCCTGCAGCGGGTGGGAGCCGCGGATCAGTGCGGAGCCGAGATGCATCTGGAACGGCACATCACGTTCGCCCGCCAGCCGGCAGAGACGATCGACTACGACGTCGCCGAAGGCCTTCCGCTCCAGCGGCGCGGGAAACTGCTTCCCCCACGCGCGGCACGCCAGGGCCTCGTCCACATCGTCAAAATTCACCGAACGATCGTAGGCCAAGGCGTTCTTGAGTCCCACCTGATGCCGCAGTGCGAGGGTGTCTACCACGACTTCGAGCAGCGCCAGGTAATCGTCGAACGTCGTGACGGAATGCCCGAGCTGCTGCGCGAACCGGTGCGCGCTGTTGCCGTTGTGGTCGAGCGATTCGGGGTGCCAGCCGAACGCCAGCGCGTTGATGCGGAAGACAGAACAGTACCGCTCGCCCAATGCGTCGCGCGCATCGAGCAGCGGATTGCTGAACGGGTCCGTGACGATCCGTTCGATGCGCGCCCAACTGAGCACCTCGTCGCGCCATGTGGGGCTGCTGTGCCGCCGGCGAATGTCAGCATCCAGCTGTTCCCAATTCCCCGGGGTAATCCCCTCCTCGCCCAGGTTGTACAGCTCGGTCAACGCTCCGAGCAGACTGCGCACGCAGGAGTTCGAGCCGCTGTGTTCGACGAACCTCGCAATCGCCTCCCAGCTGCCCCGGCCGACCGCTGCCAGCATGGGGTCTGCCGAGCGGGTCTCTCCTGGCAGCGGATAGGGGCGCGCCTGCGTCCAGCCCGCATAGCTCTGCTGTAACAAAGCAAGCAGGCCGACGTCGGGATTGCCGAGCAGCTCCGGCATGTGATGCTCATGGACATCGCAGACCGGAAGCTCCCCGACGCAGGTACGCAGGTCGTTGTTCATGGCAGCTTCCACCTTATTGCAGCCGCACGTAGTCCAAGGCGAACGTCACATCCGGTTCGCCCACGGGATCGATGCGCAGCATATTGACAATGCCACGCCACCGCTGCGACTGCGCGAGGTCCACCTCGTACTCGTGGAACTCCCCGTCCCCCTTGACCGCGATGCTCAGCGACGCCTCCGCCGTGATCGCCGAGAGCGTCGTGCCCCAGAAGATCTGGAAACGCTGATCGCGATCGCAGCGCATGCGGAACGACAGCCGCTGCACACTGCTGGCCTCGAGCTCCACACCGGGCACGTACAGTATCGGATCGCTGCCGGTCGAGTGGCCCTGGAGCTGACCGTCCCGCACCGCCAGGTCGGCGATGTGGGTGTTGGGGGACCAGCCTTCCAGGTCGCTGGCGCCGTCAAACTCCCACGCCGTCTTGGTCTTGACAGGGGGCAGGTCGTACGGCCCCAGACCGACGTCCACGGGGATCACATTGGGTGGCCAATCGCCCGGCTCACAGAATGCCGCACGGATCTGATCGAGGTCCTGGAATCCGTACTCCGCGTACGGCTCGATGTAGCTGCCTTCACCCCATTCGTTGACCGGTCCGAGCAGGATGATCTGCTTGCCCCGCTCGTCCGCGTACTGCCGGGCCAGCCGGCAGAGTTTGCCGAGCAGTTCCGGCGTGCGGCCATACGCCACGAGGGAGGACTCGCCATGCCACGGTCGCGAGTCCCAGCCGGTGTCCACGATCGGCAGGTAGTTCAGGCCGGCTGCGGACTTCTCCGCCTCGCGCCACAGTTCCGGGCAGGTATCGAGCAAACTGGCGAACGGGAACCGATCGCTTTGCGCCCGCCGCCACGCGAGCTGGAAGCTGTGGTAGGTCGTGGCCGCTTCGAAGCCTTCCTGGACGAGTTGCTGGGATCCTTCAGGGCTGTCGTGCCCGCTCATGGCCACGAAGTAGATACCCGGCAGTCCGGCCGCTCGGGCCATCTCCTGCGACATGGCATAGAGCTTGGCCGCCGCGCTGCTCCCACCCAGATCGTGACGCACGTTGCCGGGCGCCCAGATGAATACGGCGGGGCGGTTGTCGATCCGGTAATACTCGGGCGTGTGGAAATAATTGTCGATCCAGTACTGCGTCACCGCGCGCCAATCCTCAACGGAATGCGTGTCGGGCGGGTTGTGGTTGGCCCACATGACGCACCATTTCAGGTACTTCTTGTACCGCGCCTTGCCGTAGGCATCGTGGAGCCAGTGCTCCAGGTGGCGCCGCCCTTCGCACCAGTACCAGTCCACCATGTAGAAACTGATGCCATGTTCCACGGCCCACTTGATCTGCCAGTCGGCGCACTCCGGGTTCGCTTCGTCGTACCAGCCGAGCAGCGGCTTGCGGTTGGGATAGTTCAGGATCGGTTTCCATTGGCTCATCGCCGGGAAACCGGGGAAGTAGTATGCGCCGATTTCGTACTTGCTGCGCACCGGCTGCGGTTCCGGCACGTAAGACGACCGCGGCACGTCGGGCACCTGGGTGAAGTCCAGAGCGGTCTGTCCGGAAACCGTGTCGGCACCAGCGGCGGCCACGGTCACCGTCAGATCCTGCTTGCCCAGCGCGTCGGAACTCACTTCCCATTCGACCGACTTGGGGAGATACAACGAGACCTGATCGATCCGCTGCACGGCGTCGCCGAGCACCTTGACGTCCGCCGGCACGGCGAGCGTGGCGAGGGCCGCAT
>DAISIS010000190.1:0-9679 GCA_036821925.1 Pirellulaceae bacterium | reverse complement strand
GCCGTCGGCGGTGACGGGCCCGGGCAGCTTCGTTGGAGCTGCAACAATGCCGACTCCCTGGACGCGTGCAGCACGGCTCCCAGCAGCCTCATCCCCGCCTGACTCGCCATCTCTTCGGCCGCGGCCAGGTCATCCCAGCAGCTCGTACCCGGGAACACCGCCAGTATTACTTGCTCCACGTGTGACGCCAGCAGGAGGCTCTCGGCGGACGACATCATGGCCGGTCCGTTGACCACGACCGCATCGTAGTCGCGCCGCACGGTCTCGAGCGTCGCACGCAGCAGCACCGGGTCGACCCAGGCTGACGCCCCGCGCGGCGTGCCGGCGGGCAGGAAGTCCAGCCCTTCCTCGGCCGCGGGAATGATGTATGGCTGAGCGTCCACCCGGTCCGCCTGGAGTTGCGTCAGCCCCGGAAGGTGGGCAACACCCAGGATCTGACTCAATGACGTTCCACTCACGTCGCAGTCGACGATCAGCGTGCGGCGGCGAAAATCGCGTAGCGCCCGGGCCACCGCCAGTGTCACCAGATGCCGCGGCTCACAGCTCAGCGCGCTGGACACCATCACGCTCGCAACGTGCGGGCCGCGTCCGGTGCCCCCGCCGAGCATCAGTCGTGCTGCCGCCTCACGTGCCCCGCTCGCCGCACCGGCCCGCCCTCGACCTGCCCGTCGGTCCTTCAGCGCCTGAATGCCGAACACCGGATGGGCGAAGTGCGATCGCACATCCTCGCCATTTCGCACGCGATGGCCGCGCCACTCCAGGGCTCCGACACCGAGTATCGCCAGCAGCCCGCCGATGCCGGCCGCGCCGGCAGCCGCCTTCAGCTGCCGACTGCGATTCGCCTGCCCCGGCTGGGGCGCCCATTCTATCAGCGCGACGGGAAGCTGCGATTGGCTCTCAATCCTGAACTCCTCCAGCGTCTGGGACAGGGCGTCGGCCAGCCGTGTCTGCCGGTCCAGAGCGTGGCGGGCCATCTCCAGCTGGATGCCGTTCGGCGCGCCGCTGCGGACGGTCGCCGTATCGATCTCTTCCATGCGGCTGTGCAGGAAGTCCCGCTCCGTCTGATTGAGTTCCAGCTGCCTGCGCAACTGTGCGATGCTCTGTTCCGCCTCCCGGCGACGTTGTTCCGCCGCCCACGCGCGGATCTCGGGCCGCAAGTCGTTCCGGATGCTTTCGATCTTATCGGCCAGCAGCGCCCGGTCTTCGTGGAGTCGCGTCAGTCGCGGCGAATCGTCCTGGGCGGCGATTCCGCGCAGCTGGGCAATCCGCGCGTCGACGTCCGCCAGTTGGCTGCGAACGGCGGCCATATCCGGGTGCGAGCGCAGTTGTTCTTCGACGACCGGTTCCAGCGCGTCGTCGCCGGCGGTCAGTTTCAGCTGCTCTTCCGTCAGCAGGCTCTGCAGCTCGTTGCCACGCAGCTGCGCCCGCCGCAACTGCTGGGCATATTCGCGATACGCCTGGAGCTGGATTTCATCGCGGATGGTCAGCGACTGCGAGCTGTCTGCGCCGACACTGGCGGCCACGCGGTTCAACTCGCCCCACAGTTCATCCAGCCGCTGATCGGCACTCTGCGCGGCCCGCTCCAGTTCCCCGGTGCGCCGTTGCCGGTCCGCTGCCAGATTGGAGGTAACCTCCTGCAGATACGCGCGTGTGACAGCATTGCAGAGCAGCTGGGACGTCGGCGATTCCGGATGCTGCACAGTGATCCGCATCACCTCCGCACCGGGCTGGATGTCGACGCGCACTCTTCTTTTCAGCCAGTCCGCAGCGCCATGCGCCGGGACGGCAACGCGCGACGTCCGGATCTCCTCGTCGTGCAGTGCCGCCGCCAGCACTTGCGGGGCAACGACCAGCTGCTGCTGGGCACGAACGAACGCCGCGTCATCTGCCCGCGTCGTCTGGGGCGTGAAGACCACCTCCTGGCGCTGGCGTACGCGCACCAGGCTGGTCGCCTCATACGATACCGGAACCCACTGCCACGCCAGCGCAACGAGTGCGGCGGAGAGGATCGCGCCCGCCACAGCGAGCAACAGCGGCCGATGCCGGCAGGCCAGCACCAGGTCGCTGAATTCCGGCACAACGTGGCGAATGGCCGGCCGACCGTTCTGAAGAGCGCCGCCTGCGCGCAGCACCAAGTCCCGACCAAGTCTTTCGGACGCGGCTGGCTCGCTGCCGGTGCCGTCATCGCTGTGGGGGTCTTCCATTGCCGGTGTCTTCGTGCGGGTGGCGGTCCTGCCCCTGCCTCGATAAGTGCCTCAAATCCATGAGCGATCCCACGGTATGCACCAGAGTTCGTCTTCGTCATCCCCATTGCACGAGCTGAGCGAAACGGGCCAACACGCCACAACCGCACACTCCACGACAACCGCAACGACCGGCAGAGTTTCTGGCTGGCGTGGGATACAACCCCTCCAGGTCGAGTGAGTCCCTTCCAGCCTGCCCGGCGCCCAACGTGCTACCAGGCCACACAATCGCGCCAGCCCATCCAGCCTGCCCCGGGTAGGCTTACCGAGGTGGTGCGCCGAGCGATGTGCCATCCCCAACGGTCGACCTGCACAACAGTCGCCACCGGCCACTCACTCCACTCGCGCCTCCGCGTGTTCAGGCGGGAGGCGCTGCCGGACTATCGCTGGGACCGGGACGTGCGGGAGCGGGCCGGCGGGCTACAGCGAGTACTGCGGAATCTTCATCGTTTCGCCATCCTTCATGGCCGACAGGTGGGCGTAGTAGCCGGGCACGGTCATGTGGAGCGCATCGATCACATCCACCCGTGGTTTGCGGCCGCGCAGGATGGCATCGATGAAGTCGTCCCCCAGGTAGCCGTGCGAGCCGCCGTGCCCGCCCGCGTCGACGCCGGGCGGCAGAGCGTATTTTTTGAGCTGCAGTCCCACCTGGACCGCCGCCTCGTAACGCTGCTTGCCCGTCTCGTCGCCGACAAACGTCTGATTGAACCCGGCGTACTCGCCGCGGATGCGACCGGCCTCCAGGTATTCTCCCTGGGAGTGGCAGATGATCATGCGGGAGAGGCCGCCTTCCGCAGTGCGAAACACCCCGACTTCCGACGTGAAGATATTGCCGATCCCGTTGGGGATCCGGCGCGACTCGTCGAAATCGGGCGTGCCCTGGCACGAGACCTCCACCAGCGGCAGATGCGTGATGCCCACATAGTAGGCTGTAGCGTGTGTGGGGTACCACATCGGGCAGCCGTTCTTCCGCCAGTCCTTGTAGGAACCGAGGGCCGGTGCGCCGATCGTGTGCGGATGGCAGTACTCGCCTTCCGAATAGACCAGCCGGCCGAACACGCCAGCGCCGTAGAGTTTCTCCATCACGTACAGGTCGTCATGGTAACAGGATGTCTCGAACATCGCGTACACGAGTCCGCGGTTCTGGCGGCAGCACTCCAGCAACCGCTCGGCGTCCTCAATGTCGCCGCGGAACGCCGGGACCGCGGTCGCCACGTGCTTGCCATGCTCCATGCACAGAATCGCATGCTTCGCGTGGGCTGGCGCGTCCGTGGCACAGAAAATGGCCTCGATCGAATCGTCCTTGACCATTTCCTCAAGCGACGGGTAGGTCTTCTTGCACTCGGCCTTCTGAGCCATATCGGCACAGCGGTCGGGGAACAGATCGCTCACCGCCACCAACTCCACGTTTGGATGGTGCTGGAGATCGAAAGCCAGCCCGAACTGGCACACCCCATGACCAACAAGCCCGACGCGAACCTTGCGGTCACTGAACGGCTGCCACACCTGTGTGCGGTCGATATCCGTGGCAGTCTGGTCAAAACCCGGAATGACCTTGTCATCTTCGGCGGCGTGGAGCAGGGCGTGCCCGCTCGCAGCAGCTGCAGACGCAGCCAGAAACGATCGGCGGGAAAAACGTGTCATGGCAGAATACTCCCTTTCGGCTTGCGCTCTCGACGAACCTCTCATGCCGCGTCCGCTGGCGCGCATCGGGCAGCACCGGACGCGCCTCTAGCCTATCCGCTCGCCGCGTGCCCGTCGACCAGGGTGCCGGCGTGCGTATCCGCGGTGGACCGCCTGCAGGGCCCCGCAGCCCCCCGAGCGCGCGGCAAATTGCCGCCCCGCCTGCGAGCGTCGGCGGCCCGCACGTGTTATGATGCCCAGGTCAGCGCTCCTGCATCCATCAATCGGGTAGTGACAGAAGCGAGGTGCCCAATGACATGTCGACCGGATCGTCGGGTCTTTCTGCGGCACGCGCTGGTGGCCGGAGCAGCCCTCGGATCGGGGCCGTCCCTCAGCGTGCTGGGTCTGCCGTCGTGCTCCGCGGCGGCCGCCGCAGCGCAGTCTGAAGCGGTGGCGTTTCCACCGGACATCGAGCCGCTGGTGCGGGTGCTGGAAGACACTCCCCGCGACCGCTTGCTGGAGGAGGTGGCCAGGCGTGTGCGTGCGGGGCTCTCGTACCAGGACCTGCTGGCCGCCTTGCTGCTGGCCGGCGTGCGCAACGTTCAGCCGCGGCCCAGCGTCGGGTTCAAGTTCCACGCCGTGCTGGTTGTGAATTCCGCGCATCTGGCGAGCCTGGCAAGCGGCGATCCGGAGCGTTGGCTGCCGATCTTCTGGGCGCTGGACTACTTCAAGGACGCGCAGGCGCGCGACGAGCGGGAAGGCAACTGGACCATGCCGGCGGCCGCGGAATCGGCCCTGCCCCCCACGACCGCAGCGCAGCGTCTCTTCCGGGCAGCGATGGATCGCTGGGACGAACCGGCGGCGGACGCTGCGATTACGGCGCTGGCGCGAGCGGGCGGCGCCAACGAAATCTTCGAGTTGTTCTACGAATACGGGTGCCGCGACTTCCGCTCCATCGGACACAAGGCGATCTACGTGGCAAACGCCCAGCGGACACTCGCCTGCATCGGCTGGCGCCATGCGGAACCGATTCTCCGCTCGCTGGCCTACGCCCTGCTCAACCATGAGGGAGAGCCGAACCCGAGCCAGCACGATCTGGATCCGGACGCGATCGGCCGGCGTAACCAGCAACGTCTGACCCAGATCGGTGACGCGTGGCTGGACGGGCGGTGCGACGACGACGCCACGGCCGAACTGCTCGGCGTGCTGCGCGCCAGTACGGCCGACGAAGCGTGCGACCACGTGGTCGCGCTGCTCAATCGCGGCATCAGCCCGCAGTCGATCTGGGACGCCGTGCATACGAGCGCGGGTGAGTTGCTGATGCGCCAGCCCGGCATCGTTGCCTTGCACGCCGTCACCACATCCAACGCACTGCATTTCGCGTTCAGGGCCAGCGGCCACGATCCGACGCGGCGTTTGCTCCTGCTGCAGAACGTCGCCTTCCTGCGGCTGTTTCACCAAGCCATGCAGGGGCGGGGCAAGGTCGGCGATGATCGATGGAACGCGTTCGAACCTGCGTCTGTCGCCAGTGACCCGGAGCGTGCGTTGGACGAGATCTTCGCGGATGTCGGCCGATTGCCGATGGCGGCGGCCGGCAAGGCGCTGGGTTTCCTCCACCACGCCCCCGCCTCCACCCTGATCAACAGGGCCCGCCAACTGGTCTGCCTCAAGGCCACCGACTCGCACGATTACAAGTTCAGCTCCGCCGCGCTGGAAGACCACTACGCGCTCAGCCCTGGCTGGCGCGAGCGCTACCTGGCCATGTCGGTATTCCAGCTGTGCGGCTCGGCCGCGCCCGACAATCCGCTCGTTGCACGCACGCGCGAGGCGCTGCGCGCGTAACGTGAGTGCGTGGGGCGCAGGCAGTCCCGTGCGTGCGGCAGCGCAGCACCGCGACCGGGCGTCAGCCCTCGCTGAGGCGCTCGTAGAGCGTCACGGGGCTGACCGGGTTAATCTCCGCACGGGCCAGGGCGAAGATCGCCGCATCGAGATCGTTGAAGCAGAATACCATCACAGCACTCACGCCCAGCCGGGCCGTGAAGGCATACATGTATTCCACATTGATCCCTTCCCGATCGAAGATCTGGAGCAGTTCGACCAGCCCGCCTGGCCGGTCGCCTACTTCAATCGCCAACACCTCGGTCACCGTGACGGTGAGTCCGGCTGCTTCGAGGATCTCTTTGGCGCGCTGCCATTCGCGGACGATCAGCCGCAGGGTGCCGAAGTTCTTGTGATCAGCCAGCGAGAGCGTCACAATGCTGATCCCTTCGCTGGCCAGCAGATCACAGGGAGCGAACAGCTGCCCTGGTTTATTGAGGATGGTGAGCGAAAGCTGTGGAATTCTCATGGACATACTCCTGCTGAGCCGGGCACATTCCGCCACCGGCTGACATTCTGGTGCCCCGCATCGCGAAAGTCAACTCGACCGATTGGGTTGACACGCCCCCGGGGACGATTAGAGTAGTGGCAGAATTGCGCCGGACCTGCCGCATGGCTAGGAGTCGTTCCGATGTTGTCCGCAGCTCTTCCCGAGCGTCTGAACGCTGCCACGATCTTCGTAGACGCGCATCTGCATGCAGGGCGGGGCGAGAAGACGGCAATTCTCTGCGGCGACGAGTCGATCACCTATCGGCAACTGCAGGAGGGCGTGAACCGGTTTGGCAACGTGTTGCGGGAGCTGGACGTGCGGATCGAGGAGCGCGTCGTGTTGCTCCTGCCGGACACCCCGCCATGGGCCTTCGGGTTTTTCGGGACGATGAAGATCGGGGCGGTGGCCGTACCGCTCAATACGCTGCTGACATCCCGCGACTATGAGTATCTGCTCAACGACAGCCGCGCGCGCGTGCTGGTGGTGCACGAGTCGCTGCTGGACCAGATCCGTCCGATTCGCGACCGGCTGCAATACGTGAAGCACGTGATCACGACGGGCCGGAGCGGTCCGCGGGAGTTGAGTCTCGATCGGTTGCTGGAGCAAGCGTCTGGCGAACTGGCCGCGGCCAACACGAGCCGTGACGACGCGGCCTTCTGGCTTTACAGCTCCGGCACGACCGGCTCGCCCAAAGGGGCGATTCATCTGCATCACGACATGATTATCGAGGCTGAACAGTACGCGCAGGCCACCATCGGCCTGCAGGAAACCGACATCTCGTTCTCGGTGGCCAAGCTGTTCTTCGCGTACGGTCTGGGTAACGGCCTGTATTTCCCGCTGGCCACAGGGGGCACCACGGTCCTGCTGCCGGACCGGCCTGTGCCGGAGAAGGTCTTCGACGTGATCGACCGTTACCAGCCCACGGTGTTCTACGGCGTGCCGACCAGTTACGCGGCGCTGCTGCACCTGGCGGAAAAGACCGGCCGGACCAGTCTGGGGCAGGTGCGGATGTGTATCGCGGCGGGCGAGACACTCCCGCGGCAGGTCTTTCTCCTCTGGCGCGAGCGGTTCAACCTCGAGATCCTCGACGGGATCGGCTCAACAGAAATCCTGCACATCTTCATCTCCAACCGGCCGGGGCAGGCCCGGGCGGGCAGCACCGGGCAGATCGTGCCGGGCTATGAGGCGCGGATCGTGGACGACGAGGGCCACGATCTGCCTGCCGGCCAGGTGGGGACGCTGCTGATTCGTGGCGAGAGTATCGCAGCCGGCTACTGGAACAAACACGCCGCCACCAAGGAGACGTTCTGCGGCGAGTGGATCAACACGCACGACAAGTTCATGGTGGATCCCGACGGCTACTTTTGGTACGCCGGCCGCGCCGACGACATGATGAAAGTGAGCGGCCAGGCTGTCTGGCCGGCAGACGTGGAGGGGATCCTGCAGGGGCATTCGGCCGTCCTGGAAAGTGGCGTGACCGGGGCCGAGGATGGCGAAGGCTTGCTCAAGCCGGTCGCCTACGTCGTGCTCAAGGACGGCCACTCGCCGTCGCCCGAGTTGGCGCGTGAACTGCAGGAGTTCGTCAAACGCAACGCGGCGCCGCACAAGTATCCGCGGGCCGTCATCTTCCTGGAGTCGCTGCCCAAGACCGCCACGGGGAAGATCAAACGCTTCGAATTGCGCGAGCGGGCGGCCGTGGACGGGGTGCTACGTCCGCACTAGCGCCGAGCCCCACACGAACCCGGAACCGAACGCCACCAGCAGCGTCAGGCCGCCCGGGACGACCATCCCAGCCTGCCGCGCTTCATGGAACGCGATGGGGAGCGAGGCCGAGGCGATGTTGCCGTACTCCTCCACGTTCACGTAGACCTTCGCCCGCGCCACCCCCACACGTTCGATGATCGCCTCGAGCATGCGCAGGTTCGCCTGGTGAGGAACGAGGCAATCGATCTGGTCGAGCGCCAGCCCGTTCGCCTCCAGGCACTCGACCACCGCCGCAGACATCTTGTCGACGCCGTTCTGAAATACGGCCTTGCCGTCCATGCGGAAGTGTACGCGGCCGGCGTCGATATCGTCTTTCGTGACGTGTTCCTTGCGTCCCAGCCCGCTGCCCGGCGCAGCGGTGTACAGCGCCTTGGCGTGCTGACCGTCGGCGTGCAGGATCGTGGAGAGAATCCGCGGGCCCGTCTCTTGCGCCGGCCCCACCACCACCGCCCCGGCACCGTCGCCCAGGAGAATGGCGATGTTGCGACCGTCATACGAACCGTCGATGCGTGTGGAGAGGACTTCGGCACAGGCCACCAGCACGTGGCGGTACGTCCCCGCTCGGACGAAATGATCGGCCAGCGACAGGCCGTAGATCAGTCCGGCACACTGCTGCTTGATATCCAGGACCGGGATACCTGCCAGCCCCAGCTTCGCCTGGAGAAAGAAGGCACAGCCGGGATCGGCATGGTCGGGCGTGATGGTGTTCATGATCACCAGGTCGATGGCGTCCATCGTCAGGTGGGCATCGGCTACAGCGGCCCGGCAGGCCGCCGCTGCCAGATCCGAGGCCGCCACGCCCGGCTCGGCATGCCGCCGCCGGCGGACCCCGGTGCGTGTGACAATGAACTCGTCCGTGGTCTCCATCATCTTCATGACGTCGAAGTTCGTCACCACCCGCGGCGGGACGAACGCGCCGGTGCCAAGGATTCGCGACGCGGGCATGGGGTACCTCCTGGATGGTAATGATCGTGCCCAGACGGCCCCTGGCGGGGCGCACCCGGCCACTTCCAGCTACGTCAATCGTCACACAGTGATGCCGGCGTGCCGCAGCGACTGTTTCACCAGCAGCCCGCAGTTTTTTTGGAAGAAGTCCAGCGGCAGCGTCTGCAGCTGCCCATGGATCTCCGCCCCCAACGTCTCAGCGATCTCGCGCACCGTCTTGCCCCCCTGCGCCTCGGTTACAATCCGGTTGTGGTACTGCACTGTAGCGGCGATGGCGTCCGCGAAGTACGTCCGGACAGCTGCCGCTCCGCGCAGAGCGCCGTTGTGGCTCAGGCACAGATACTCGGCCTTGATCTCCGCCAGCCGCTCGAGCGATTGCAGGTAGGCCGCATAGCCGGTGAAGTAGTTGGGCCACCAGCTCTTGGCGGGCGGCATGTAATAGCCGCTGGCATCGGAGATCACCAGCACGCGGCGGGCCGCCTCGTATAGGCTGATGCTGCAGTCGCTGTGACCCGGCGTCTCAAGCACCGACCACGATGCGTCCCCCAAGGCAATGGTATCCCCTTCCCGGACTGTCACATCGACGGCGATGCGCGTCTCTGGTCGCGGCGCGGAGGGCGGTTCCGGTACAGCCATGCCGGCCCGGTTCAGCGCCTCGGTCAACTGAGCATCCATCTGGCAGAAGAATGCGAGCGCCTTCTCCGTGCTCAGCACCGCCGCGGCCGCCGCGGAGGCG